>JBKCGI010000001.1:0-8798 GCA_046303515.1 Flavobacteriia bacterium
TTAAAACCAAGCTTCGTTGCAATTTCGTGCATAGAATCATAGTCGACATAAAGCCATTCAAACCAATCTCCGGTAATTTTTTTGTAGTGCATTTGAAACTTGAAATTACCGTAATATTCTGTATTCAAATCAATCCAAACAGAACCATCTTCATCTTCATACAAATATTTGATGTCTGATGAATCACAAATAATTGTTCCTCCAGGCTTCAAAAGTGATTTTGCATGCGTCAAAGTTGCTTCTAAATTTGATAATTTACCTGCAATTCCAATGCCATTCATTAACATCAAAACCACATCAAATTTTTCTTCCGATTTGAAATCAAAAAAATTGCATTTTTGCGCGTTTAAACCATTACTCTTCATGAAATCCACAGCTCCCTGCGAAATGTCAATTGCCGTAACTTTGTAGCCTAAATCTTGCAAATAAATTGCATGGGACCCTGCTCCTGCTCCAACATCTAAAATTGAACCTTTACAAAGTGACAAAGCTTTTTTCTCCAATTCAGGCATTTCATCAAATGAACGAAATAATACTTCTATTGGAATGATATCATTTTCACATAAATCTGATAAAACATCAATATCTGATGGATTTTTAAATTTGGCTTATTCATGAATTGATTTTCCTATTGGATCCATAATTAAAATTAACCTTTTTTATATTTTTTGATAGGGACGTTAAATTTAACGTCCGTACGTCAAAAAAAATTAATATTCATCAAATTTATTGTAATCTTCATCGTCGTAGCCGTCCTCGAAATCATCACCATAAATATCGTCTTCATCCTCAAACTCGTCACCCAACGAATCAAATTCATCGCCTTCATCTTCCAAATTAACAATTCGAGAATCTTCAGGTGGCGCCATCCCAACAGCTAAAAGTGTTTCTGGAATTGAGATCTGTTTATCTACACGTTCGATTAATTCAATTAGAAAAATCCACATGCGCATGAAATCGTAAACCAAAATAACTTTTTGATCTGAAACTTCCATAAAATCTCTCAGAATTGCAGATGACATAACTGACGCTTTTTCATCAATCGCTTCGTCGCCATAATTCATATCCATCAAGCTGATTTCATGACCTTTATCCCATTCGTCATTCGACATATAAAAAGATGCCATTTGATTTCCTTCAAATCTGAATGAGGAAATTATTGCGTGATAAAACGATTCAAAATTATCGTTTTCATCCACTAAAATATCTCTAAAAATTTCAGATTCTTGTTCAGTATCTAATAAAACTCGAAATTTTAAGCTTGCCATAATTCAATTTTCTTCAAAAATAAGCAAAATTAAGGAAATAATTTAGACTTCTTATGGGATTATTTCGTTAATCCATAAGTCTCGTATTTTTCAGACTCAATTGTTTCAATGGCTTTTTGCAAAATTTCGTTCTCAGCATTAGCAATTTGATAATATTCACTAATCCCCCATAAATCTTGAGCTAGAACTGCTTTCATTCTCATTTTCATAGATTTTTCACTGTCCTTATATTGCTCCTCATTCTGCTTAAATTCTTTGTCCTCTTTTTTAATAAATTCAAAAAATTCATCCATCAATTTTTTATCCACAACAAAATCACTTTTGTATTTTTCAAAGGAAGGATAATTATTTGCCAACTTATCACGATTTTTTTCAACGTAAGTCAAAGCGAAAGATGAAAAATGCCCTGCTCTTAAAATTGATTTATAAAATTCAGTATAACCAGTTGTATCGATTGGAACAAATACATCTGGCATGATTCCTCCACCACCATAAACAGTTCTTTTTGAAATATTGGTTACAAACTTTAAAGAATCGTTGAATTTCACGCTATCTTGAGAAGACAATTCTCCATGTAAATAGCGATCCATATAATCATTTCGGTATGCTTCCAAATCATCATAAGGTTTTTGAATGAAACGACCAGATGGTGTAAAATAGCGGGCAATTGTCAAACGAATTTGTGATCCATCCGTTAAATCGATTGGGCGCTGTACCAAACCCTTACCATAACTTCTTCTTCCAATAATCAAACCTCTATCCCAATCTTGAATTGCTCCTGAAACAATTTCACTTGCAGAAGCTGTGTTTTCATTTGTTAAAATAACCAATCTTCCTTTTTCCCAATTCCCTAAAGCTCCTGCTTTTAAATCTTGTCTCGGTTGCGATCTACCAATTGAATAAACAATTAATTTATCCTGCGATAAAAATTCATCTGAAACAGTTTTTGCAGCATACAACAAACCACCACCATTATCTTGTAAATCAAAAATCAAGTTTTTCATTCCCAATTTCGTCAAGTCTTTCAAGGATTTTTGAATTTCTTCCGTTGTCGTTCTGCCAAAAGCATTTAATTTAATATAGCCTGTGTTTTCATTAATCATGTATGCAGCATCAACTGAATGCACTGGAATATTATCTCTTGTGATTACAAAATCTAAGTTTTTCTTAACTAATTTTCGCTGCACCTCAATTTTCACTTTGGTTCCCATCTCCCCCATCAATTTTTCACGAACCTGAGTGTTTTTTAAACCTATACCTGCAACAGATTTTCCTTCAATAGTTAAAATTCTATCACCCGCTTTGATTCCTATTTTTTCTGAAGGCCCTCCCGGAATTGTTTGTACAACCACTAAAGTGTCCTTTAATATTTGAAATTTAATTCCAATACCAACAAAACTTCCATTTATTTTTTCATTTGCATCATCTACTTCTTCTTTAGGAATATAAACTGAATGTGGATCCAATTTTTCCAACATACTCGTAATTGCTGCATCAGTCAATTGCGTATCGTTAACCGTATCAACATATAAACTATTGATATACGTTAATATTTCATCAAACTTTTGTGCATTTGAATTTTTAAGTTTTTCATTTTGCGCATTTGAAAAAATGGACACCAAACTTAATGAAAATAAAATTAGGGACTTTTTGAACATGATTTAGGTATTTTAGATTACTAATTTACAATAAAAAGGAAAATAAGTTCAAAAAGTTACATAAACGACCGATTAAATTATATAAAGTTAACAAATTACGTGTCGATTGGAAAGTAGATTTTAGTTAACATAAAACTGTTGACTAGATTTTGGTAAATATTTTAAAATAATTAAATAAAATTGTACTTTAGCGTTGAAAAATCGCTTTATGACTAAAATACTTTTCTTATTTCTTCTTTTACTTTCATTTTCGGCTACATCTTTTGCTCAAGTAAAAGTTTTTGACAAATTAGAAATGTATTATGATCAGGGACATTATGCAATTGTTTTAAAAAGATCAAACAAATTACTTGACAATCCAGAATACGATTATTCTCAAATTCCATCTTTATATAAAAGTATGGCGTTATTTCAATTGAGTCAAAATGAATATTGGTTCAAAAGACATCCTAATTCCTTAGAAGAAGCGAAGGATTTGTTTTCGAAAATTAAGTCCTCCTCTGATGGAAAAAAGGTTTTCGAGGCACATATTTTTGAAATTGCAGCACTGAAAAGAGATTTAATTGCTTGGTCTGGCGACTTAAAAAGAACGGGCCAAAGACAGGCATTTGAAAACATTCAAGAAATCATGAATGGCTTGTTTGATAACGTGCCTGATGTGCAGTATGAGAAGGAAATCAAAACAGAAGATGTTATTGCTGAAGTCAGCGACAAAACAGAAAGTGCTTCTTCTCGTAAGCAACGTGAAGCCATTATCAATGCAGCTAAAAAATATGTTGGCGTACCTTATGTTTGGGCTGGAAATGACCCGAAGGGCTTTGATTGCAGTGGATTTACTTCTTATGTTTTGAAGGAAGTTAATAAGGAATTGCCCCGGAGAGCCAAAGACCAGTATGAAAGCTCAATTAAAGTAAAAGACAAAAATGTTGAAAAAGGTGATTTAGTATTCTTTGATAATGGTGGCGGTATTTCACATGTAGGAATTATAGTTTCCGATAAAGGAAAACCTTTGCAAATGATTCACGCAAGTTCTTCAAAAGGAATTATCATAACAGATATTGACAATTCGGCTTATTGGCAAAAAAGAATTTTTGGTTTTGGAACGTATATTACGGAATAATTCCCTCTTGCTTTTTCGCATTTCTTCTATCTAATAGAATAATCAAAACAGAACTTCCAGTAAAAGATACCAAGGAATAAAATAAAAAATTTGAATCGTCAAAAAATGAAAAACAAGTCAATAAGGTACACGTAAAAAGCATTAAGGCACTTGCTGCAAAAACAAACTGAAAAAACTTATTCCCTTTCGAGAAAACCTTGTTCCAAATTGCCCAAATGATACCTGCAAAAATTAACAACAAAGCATATTTCCAATAAATTGCAAAATCCACAATTTTAAAAACAGCTAAAATCCAAATTGCAGAACCACAGAAAATCAAGCCCACAATTAGGGACTTTAATTTAGCTGGTGAATTTTTAGTTAATTTTAAGCCTAATGTCAAGCCAATAAATCCAAAAATTATAAATGCAAAATTTAAAGCATCAATAATTTGAATAAAACCCATGAAGTAACAAGCAATATTTACTAGAAACAAGAGAAAACTTGTATAAAATACTAATGAATTTAATTTATTCAACATGGCTTATAATTTTACTCCAAAAACACAAACATCATCGATTTGATCTAAATCACCTTTCCAAACATCAAAATAATTTTCAATTTTGACAGCTTGTTCTTTCATACTTAAATGCGAAATTTCTTTTAAGTATTCCTTAAATGGTTTTGACTTTAATTTTTTACCTTTTTCGCCACCAAATTGATCTACATAACCATCAGTATATTGGTAAATGCAATCCCCAACTTGCAATTGAATTTCTTGTTGGGTGAAAGGTTTTGCGTGTGAAAACTGTCCAATAGGTTGTTTATCTGGCTTCAATTCTATAATTTCTTTATTTCTAATGATAACGCACTCATTATTCGCCCCAGCATACTTCATTATCAAAGTATCTAAATCCAAAACACACAGCGACATATCCATACCATCTTTTACATCTGTATGCCCTTTAGAAACGAACGATTTTACAACAATATCTCGGTGTTTATTTAAAATTTCTGAAGGTTCTGTCAAGCGATGCTCATTCACACAACGCAACAAAGATGCATTTCCAACAATACTCACTAGGGCTCCAGGAACACCATGCCCAGTACAATCAATAGCCGAAAATATTGCCAAATTCCCTTTTTGTCGAGCCCAATAAAAATCTCCCGAAACGATGTCTTTTGGACGATAGAAAACAAAATAATCTTCAAACATTTTATCCAATCTTTCTGTTGGCAAAATGGTTTCTTGAATTCGTTTAGCATATACTATACTATCTACGATATCTTGTGTTTTTTGTTGAATTTCAGTTTTTTGAGTTTCTAATTGCTTGTTTTGTTCAGCAATTTCGCTCGTTCTTTCCTCTACAATCTCTTCAAGCTTGATATTTTGATTCTTAACACGTTGAATACTTAATTTTACCGTAACATAGATTAAGAAAAAGAAGGCAATGACATAAAAGGTATACGCCCACCAAGAACGATACCATGGCGGCAAAATGGTAAAAGTATATTCCAAAACTTCACTTTCAAATCCATAAATATTTTTAGCTTGAATTTTTAAGGTGTATGTTCCTTCGCTAATTTTTTGAAATTCTGCAAAATTCAAATCCGACCATTCTGACCATTTATCTAAGAAACCCTCTAATTTATATCTGTATTTTACATTTTTCATTCCGATAAATGAATTCGCATGAAAAATGTACTTAAAAGAATTATTTTGGAAATCAAAAGAAGGTAATTTTTCACTTTTAAGTGGATTATAAACCAATAATTTGGAATTAACATATAATTCATCAATAGAGACAGTAAATTTCTTCCTTACAGCATCAATTGTTTTCGGATCAAAAACATAAATCGTATTGCCCGCGCACAACCAAGTTTCATTCTCAGATACAAATAAAACATCTTCTACAATAGGGTTTTTATTGAAAGAAATTGGCTCAAAAGGCCAGGAAGTCCATTTCCATTTATTATTTTTAAACTCTAGCCATCCATGCTCAACCTTTCTTGTTTTACTTTCATTCGGCGGAATAACAATCCATAATTTTTGATCATTTTGATTAACTAACCTATGAATAGACAAATCTGCTAATCCTTGAAAATGATTGTTTATTTCCTTGAAAGGTACTAGGTTTTTTAATTCTTTATCAAGGGTGTAAAGACCTGTTTCCATCCCAACAAATATCTGGTTGTTAAATTCTTCCACATAATATTGCGTTTTGATGTCACTATGTAATGTTGTTTTGACCTTGTTAATCGTTTTCTTCTTAATATCGTATACAAAAACGCCCTCATCTTTTAGTCCAAAAATCAATTTATTACCTTTAGCTGCAAAACTAATTACATCATTTTTAAACTCAGGAAACAAATTTTCAAATATCCATCCAGATTTCGTTAAAGTTAGTTTACCAACCCCAGCTTTATCCAAACCAACGAAAAATTCATTTTTATTAATTGGATTTTGATAAGTTACATAGGAATATTCACCAGAAATTTTTTTATTTGTTTTATTAAATATATCTACTTCATAAATTCCATCAAAAACAATTGCAATAGTCTTTTTACCATAGTCAGTTTCATATGTTTTCAGATGAAACATCTGATCTGAAATTGCCTCTGAACTTTTAAAATATTTTCTGTTTTGCGAAACATCATCAATTAAAACCGAATTTAATGTAGCGATAAGATTATGTTTATCATCATATCTATCCATCTTTACAATAGCATCTTCAATCCCATCTTTCTTATTAAAAATCGTTAAGGTTGAAGAAGTCTCAAAAAAATGAATTCCATTATCTAAACAGAGCCAAATGTTATTTTCATCATCATTAAAAACCTCATACACATTGAGATTTTCCATTTCATCATACAAATCAAATCTTCGTATAATTTGACCTTTGCGATTTAAAATAAAAAGACCATTTTCACCAGTAGAAACATAAATAATATGTCCATTAGCTTTTATTGAATTTACAGTTTGCCCTAAAAGGTTTTTAAATGAATAATTGGTAAGTTCATCTTTCTTAAAAACAAATTTACCATTCTTTTTTTCAACCCTTAAAACTGTTCCATCAAGGTTAAACACAAACCAATAATTATTTATTTTGACAGTTCCGCTGATACTTAAAAACCCTACTTTCTCTTGATAAAAATTTCCATAAGGTGTAATAAAATCAGAAACCTTTTTTGTTTTAAAATCAAAAAACTTGTACTTCCGTGCACTACTTTCACCCTCTGGTTTGTAAACCAAAAAGATCCCCTCATCTATTTTTCCAGCAGTCTTGCAATAAAAACCTTTTACATCTGGAATACTAACTTGCTGTACTTTTGATCCATCATATGAAAATACTTTATTCTCACCTATGAAATAGATTGTATTGCCATTTTCAAAAATATTCCAAACTTGCCCAAGTTCATTAAATTCTTTGGCACAAAATAATGGTTTGTAAACAATTTCACCTTTCTTGGAGTAGGTCAAATAACCGAAATTATCCATTCTCCCGACATAAGTAAGTTTATTTTTGGCTGTATAGAGCTTTGAAACCTTTGTTTTATGAACAGCATTAAAAATTTTTGACCCAACATCTGTTGAATCTGCATTAATGTTTTTCCAACTTACACCATTAAATTCTAGTATTCCAGTATCATTTCCAAAATATACATTTCCGTTTTCATGCTGCGTACCTGACCAAATCAAGCTACTACTATTGAAATCTTTAACAGAGAAATACAAATTATTAAAACTTCCATAGCTCGAATTGTTTTGCCCAAAAGCAAAAACTTGAAAAAGTATAAAAAATTTTATCAGTAAATATTTTCTCACAAAGTATAATTTCGAATGCTAAAATAAGCAAAAAAAGTAATTTATAGACAAGTTGTGAGATAAAATCACATAAAAAAACCGTTTGTAGCTTTTACAAACGGTTTCCAATAATTATATTTTTTCTTACAAGGATTTCCCAACAGCTAACAGTTGTTCAGCAGATTGTGCTCCCATTACAGATTTTTTTAATTTACCATCACCATCAATAAATAATAATGTTGGATATACTTTTACGCCATATGCACGAGCCGTAATTGGACCATCATCACTTTTTTCCATTTCAATTTTCAAATTAATAAATTTTGAATTGTATAAATCAGCTACTTTTTCATCCATAAAAGCTGTTGAAGCCATCATTTTACATGGTCCACACCAACTTGTATAACAATCGATAAAAATAACTTTTCCAGTTGCTTTCGCTTCTTTTTTTGCTTCTTCTAAAGACATTCCACTAAATTTGATTCCAGCGCCGCCTAAATTTGGTGTAATTGTCGCTTCTTGTTTTTTAACAAATGCTGTTGTAATTGCACCAATCACAACTAATAATACAAATAACTTTCTCATTTTTTTGGTTTTAAAATTTTATCTACTTTTGTTTTAGCTTGTAGTCTTGATTCAAAGTTACAACTTATTTTCAAAACCACAAATAAATATGTTTGATTAACACATGACAAATATCGTTCCAAATTTTAATGCTAAAAAAATATTTTTTATATCGGAAGATCAAACTCTTCAGAATAAAGTATTGAATTTCATTGAGGAATGGAATAGTGAAAATGACTTTTTCAAAGCAAAGACTTCAGGCTCAACGGGGATTCCTAAAGAAATTAAATTGAACAAAAAAACGGCCTTAAAAGCAGTGAAAATTAGCAATAACTATTTTTCTTTTGAACAAATGAATGCCCTAGGCCTATGTTTATCTCCCGATACAATCGGAGGGAAAATGC
>JBKCGI010000002.1:0-12255 GCA_046303515.1 Flavobacteriia bacterium
AAAAATCAAGGTAATTTCATTTAATGAAGATGATTTTATTTCTTTAACTGACATAGCAAAATATAAAACAGATGATACCAGCGCTGCGATCGCAAACTGGATGCGCAACAGAAATACTTTGGAATATTTAGGTTTATGGGAGAATTTATATAATTCCAACTTTAAACCCCTCGAATTCGAGGGGTTTAGAAAAGAAGCTGGCCTTAATGCTTTTACTATGTCTCCTTTAAAATGGATAAATGCTACAAATGCATACGGTTTCATTGTGAAATCAGGCAGATATGGAGGGACTTTTGCACATAAAGATATTGCCTTTAAGTTTGCAAGTTGGATTTCAGTAGAATTTGAATTGTATATCATTAAAGAATTTCAGAGACTAAAAGAACTTGAACACAAACAAGTCGGATGGTCTGCCAAAAGAGAATTAGCAAAGATAAATTACCAAATTCACACAGATGCAATCAAGCAAAATTTAATACCAAAGAACTTTCATCTAAACAAACTTCCATAATATACGCAAATGAAGCCGATGTCTTGAATGTAGCAATGTTTGGATTAACGGCTAAAGAATGGCAAGAAAATAATTCAACTTTAAAAGGAAACATGAGAGATCATGCTTCAATGAATGAATTGATCTGTTTATCAAATTTAGAAAATTTAAATGCAGTTTTTATTCAAGAAGGTTTGACCCAAAATGAAAGATTATTAAAATTAAATCAAATTGCAATTCAACAAATGTTAGTTTTGCAAGAAATTAAAAAAAATAAATATTTGAAGTGAAAATTAATACTCAAAATATTTAAAAACACTTTAAAAATACCAACGCTTTTAATTTTAAAGGCAAATAAATAGAAGACTCAATCAAAAATGCAGCAAGGCAAAGAAATATTAAAACGAATTTGGGGTTACGATGATTTTCGTCCGATGCAGGAAGATATTGTCGATGCTGCGATTTATGGAAATGATGTTTTGGCTTTGTTACCTACTGGAGGTGGAAAATCAATTTGTTTTCAAGTACCTGGAATAGCCCGTGAAGGATTGTGTTTGGTGATTTCTCCGCTGATTGCCTTGATGCAAGATCAAGTTGAAACTTTGCAAAAAAAAGGAATTCGAGCAAAAGCAATAACAAGCGGAATGTCTTACCGAGAAATTGATATTACACTTGACAACGCCCGTTTTGGTGGATTGGATTTTTTGTACACTTCACCTGAGCGTTTGCAAACAAGAATGTTTAAGGAACGTTTCAAATTGATGCAAATTGCTTTAATTGTAGTGGATGAAGCGCATTGTATTTCAGAATGGGGACACGATTTTAGACCACCTTACAGACAAATTGCTGAATTGCGAACGGTGCATCCTGAAGTTCCAATAATTGCTTTAACTGCCACCGCAACTGATCGCGTGAAAGAAGACATTGTGGAACAACTTCAACTCAAAAAGCCAAAAATTTTTGAAGCAGATTTTTCGCGACCAAATATCAGTTACGAAGTATATCCAGTTGAAAATAAGCTCAATGAAATCAAAAAAACAATCGATAAATTTCAAGGAACTACTGGAATTATTTATTGTCAGAAACGCAAAAGTGTCAAAGAATTAGCGCAATATTTAATAAGTTCTGGTTATAAAGTCGGAATTTATCACGGTGGTCTAGACAAAAATACGCGTGAACAAATGATGAAAGCTTGGTTGAAAGACGAAGTTAGAATCATGATTGCCACAAATGCCTTTGGAATGGGAATCGATAAGCCAGATGTGCGTTTTGTGATTCACTATGAATTCCCTAATAATCCTGAGGCATATTTTCAAGAAGCAGGAAGAGCAGGCCGTGACGGAAAAGAATCACGCACCTTTGTATTTTACGAAGATCGAGATTTAAAGGAAATGGATGATTTAATCAAAGATTTGTTTCCACCTATCCCAACGGTTAAGAAAACTTATCGCGCATTGTGTAATTACTTAAAAATTGCCATTGGTTCTGGAGAAGGAGAAAGTTACCCTTTGGAAATCAAAAGCTTTTGTGCTCAATTTAAATTAGATATTTTGGAAACCTTCAAATCTTTGAAAATCTTAGAAATGAATGGTGATATCTTGTTTTCTGAAAGCTTTTTCCATCCCACTAAAGTAAAATTCAGTGTTGGAAATACCGCTTTATACAGTTTTCAAGTCCGAAACGAAAAAACTACACCACTTACAACTTTATTGGCTCGCTCCTACCCTGGTATTTTTGATCAATTCCATGAAATCAATGAGGCTGAATTTTGTAAGCGCTTAATTATTTCAACTAAAGAATTAGAATCACAACTCAAATTCTTAGAAAAAAATGGAATTCTCGACATTGACTGGAAAACAGATTTGCCAATTGTAACTTTAATTCACGAGCGACTTCCTGACGATTATTTAAAACTTAGTCCCGAAATTTACCAACACAGAAAAGATATCGCTGAAAACCGCTGGGAAGCGATGCATAAATTCTTGACAACAAAAGTTTGTCGCGCTCAAAATTTAATTGCCTATTTTGGACAAGAAGTTCAAAAATGTGGAAAATGTGACGTTTGCCTCCATGATTCTAAAGCCAATTTTACTTTTCAAGAAATAGTTGAAATACTTAGAACGGAACTCACAGAAGCTAAAACACTTTCTGAGTTGATTGAAAAATTTGATTTTTTGAAGAAAGAAGAAATAAAATCAGTTTTAAATTGGATGTTATTAGAAGAGCAAATTCAATCCGATGGTAAAAAATATTTCAACTAAAAACAAGCTTTTGCCCAAGTTTTCAAATTAAAACATTATTAAGAATTGAACCAAATTTTGAATTTCAGTTAAATTTCACTACCTTTGTTTAACGATGTAAAAAAAAGGAGACTTACTAAATCGGTTCATTATGAAGACAAAAAAAGAGATTGTAGACAATTGGTTACCACGTTATACAGGAGAGAAATTAGAAAACTTTGGAGAGTACATTTTAGTATGTAACTTCTTTAATTATATCGAAAAATTTGCAGCTATGCATGGAGTTGATGTTATTGGAATTGGGAAACCAATGCAATGCGCAACCGCAAATAATATTACTATAATTAACTTTGGTATGGGAAGTGCTTCAGCAGCTACCTGTATGGATTTGTTATCTGCTATCAAACCAAAAGCAGTTTTGTTTTTAGGGAAATGTGGTGGTTTGAAAAAGAAAAATCAAGTTGGAGATTTCGTTTTACCTATCGCTGCCATTCGTGGAGAAGGAACAAGTAACGATTATTTCCCACCTGAAGTTCCTGCATTACCAGCCTTTGCACTTCAAAAAGCAATTTCAACAACTATTCGTGATTTCAATTGTGATTACTGGACTGGAACGTGTTATACAACTAACAGACGTGTTTGGGAACATGACGAAGAATTCAAAGAATATTTGAACACAATTCGTGCTATGGCAATCGATATGGAAACTGCGACAATCTTTACTGTTGGTTTTGCGAATGGAATTCCTACAGGAGCTTTGTTATTGGTTTCAGATCAACCGATGACTCCAGAAGGCGTGAAAACATCAGCTAGCGACGATAAAGTAACATCAAGTTACGTAAACCAACATTTAGAAATTGGAATCAGTTCGTTGAAACAATTGATTAACAATGGAAATACAGTGAAACACTTGAGATTCTAGTATTTTTTTTAACGCAAAGCACGTCAAAGTTTATTTGATGTGCTATGTATTTTAAGAGTCGCAAAGATTGGTGATAATAAAATTTTACTTTTTAATCATAAAGCGATAATCCTCTTATTGATTTTATAGATGTTATTTCAGTAAAGTTTTAAATTTAAAAAAATGAAGATCCTTTGCGCTTCTTTATCTTCGATGCTGCTTCGCGGTGCGAAAAACTTTTTAGTCTTTGCGGTTAAAAACCCTAAATAAAATACCTATCTCCATCCTCTACGGCAAAGCTGTTTTCAAAAACAGTTTTTGCTTCTTGGAGATGTGTATCAGTTCCATCGTATCGAGAACTAAAATGCCCCAATAATAATTTATTCACCTTTGCCTTTTTGGCAATTGTAGCCGCTTGGATAGCTGTGGAATGTAAAGTTGCCTTCGCGCGATCTTTATGTTTTTCAATAAAAGTTGCTTCATGATACATTAAATTCGAATCTTGAACAATATCAATCAAAGATTCTAAATAAGCAGTGTCAGAACAATAAGCATAGGATTTTGGAGCCTTTGGTGGTAAAGTGAAATCTTCTGCCAAATAGGTTTTCCCGTTTTGATCGGTATAATTTTCGCCTCTTCTGAAAAATGGAATGGCTTGTAAAGACAAGTTAGCTTCTTCTAACTCTTCACCTAAAATGGTGAAATCTTTTATTTTCTCTTGAATCAAAAAACCTGTTGTGGGAATACGGTGTTTCAAAGGAAAAGAATATATTTCAATTATTTTGTCTTCAAAAAGTAGATGTTTTTCACTTGGATTTGTAGAAATAAACTCCAAATTAAATTCGTAATGGTGTCCAGAAGCTTTCAACTGTAAATCTATGATTTCTTTTAATGGTTCTGGTGCGAAAAGTTTGATTCCTTGCGTTCTTCCCAATAAATTCATCGTACTCAATAACCCCATTAGACCAAAATAATGGTCGCCGTGTAAATGTGAAATGAAAATGTATTTGATTTTTTGGAGTTTGATTCCAAATTTTCGCAATTGATTTTGAGTTCCTTCGCCGCAATCGATTAAGATGTGACGCTCATTGCAATTAATATATTGAGCAGTTGGTTTTCTTTTCCCAGTTGGTAAAGCAGCTCCAGAGCCTAAAATGACCAGTTCAAAACTCATTTTTTAACTTCAGCTACTTCCTCTATTGATTCTTTTATGTTTAAAATTTTATCCAATTGCGCTATTTGAATCATCTTCATGACTGTTGAATTTAATCCTACAAGAATAAATTCTCCACTTGAATCTTTACACAATCTATTTGCCATCAAAATGGAACTCAGACCAGAAGAATCGCAGTATTTTGTTGCACTCAAATCCAATACAAAAGAATTATTTCCTTTTTTGTTCAATAAAACTAATTCAGCTTTTAGATCTGAAGAAGTGTTAACATCTAATTTTTCTACCTTAGATTTAACTAAAACAAAAGAGTTGTGGTGAGAAATTTCAAAATTCATTGGTTTATACGTATTTGAATTAATCAAAAATACAAAAAAATGCAATCTCTTTTACAAGAAAATTAAATGTTATGAATAGTAAATAGTTAATAAAACCAAAACACTGAGCGTTTCATATCCGTTAAGCAACTTTTTTATTTCTTAAAATCAAATACTTACAGAAAATCTGTGCTTGCGCAAGCGGATAGCTTTATGAAATGAAAAGCCATGTGAAAAGTGAAAAAGCAGCGATTTTATGAGCTCGATTTTCCACCCTTGAACATGAGCTTTTCAGGAATAAACTAGGAGCTGAAGCAAGATTACACAGCCAAAATAAAAATTAATCTAAAGTCTTCAATAGGTTTTTAGCATATTCAACGTGTTTGGTTGCATTCACCAAATCTCTAAAAACACCAATTACAATTCCCTTTTTGTCGACGATGAACGTTTCTCTAGAACCAATCAAACCAAACAATGAACTTTTAGATTCGAACAATTTCCTTACTTTTCCTTCTGTATCTGCTAATAACTGAAAATTCAAGTTGTTTTTGGTAGCAAATTTTTTGTGCGAATCCACTGAATCTGAACTGATTCCGAAAACGGATGCTTGCAATTGCGCAAAATCATCGTGAAAATCTCTAAACTCGCAAGCTTGCGCTGTGCAACCACCTGTATCGTCCTTCGGATAAAAATAGATTACTAAATTTTCTTTTCCGATATAATCTTTGATAAATACTTCTTCTCCATTTTGATTAAGGAGTGAAAATGTTGGGCACTTGCTGCCAATTTTGATTGCCATTTTTTATTAATATTAATTTTGTGTCGTAATGAATATTTGTTTTTTATCTGTACTATGAATCTTATAAATTATTAAATAAATTTGCCACACCGCGCATGCATCGACGAAGTCAGTTGCACAAATAATAAACTAACAATTCAATGGGTTTATAAATTTCACAAATCATAAATGCCAAAGGCATTCGTTGGTGACATCTTTATTTATTATTTCACTAGTGAATCTGTGGCAAAACAAATTTCCGGTTCTAATCAGTTAAAGCCAATTTGTATGATGCTATTGCTAAATCTCTTGCTACTTTGTGTTCAACAATTGGTTCGGGATATTGTTCTGTTCCAAATTCTGGCACCCACTTTTTAATATATTTAAAATCTTTGTCGAATTTTTCTTGTTGCAATTGCGGATTAAACACACGGAAATAAGGTGCAGCATCACAGCCGCTTCCTGAAGCCCATTGCCAACCTCCGGTGTTACTCGCTAAATCAAAATCCAATAACTTTTCTGCAAAATAACGTTCTCCCCAACGCCAATCGATGAGTAAATGTTTACACAAAAAGCTGGCTACAACCATTCTGACACGATTGTGCATGAAACCCGTCGTGTTCAATTCTCGCATTCCTGCGTCAACCAATGGATAACCCGTTTTGCCTTCGCACCACAATTCGAATAGTTTTTCTTTATTTTTCCACTCGATTCTGTCGTATTGTTTCTTGAATGAATCCGTTGCTGAGTGTGGAAAATGATATAAAATTGCCTGGTAAAAATCTCGCCAAATCAATTCGTTTAGATAAGTTTGATTTGTTTCTAAAGCTTTTTGTGTCAGCTTTCGAATACTTATTGTTCCGAAACGCAAATGTAAACTCAAACGAGATGTAGCATTCAAACTGGGGATATCTCTTTTTTCTGAATATTCAGAAATTATTTTAGAATTAAATTCTGTCGCTGGAAAATCGACTACTTGCTTGGACTCAAAACCCATTTTTTGCAAGGAAATCAACTCTGATTCAGTAGTTTTTTTTGCTAAATTGCTTAAATATTTTTCTGTAGGATAAGATTTCAAATAAAAATCATTGAGTTTTTCTTTCCAACGACGACTATAAGGTGTGAAAATCGTGTAGGGACTTCCATCCCCTTTTAAAATCTCGTTTTTTTCAAAAATTACGTGGTCTTTTTTGGCGATAAAATCAACTCCTTTGGCTTTTAAAATGTCGAAAATCGTTTTGTCGCGTTGAATGGCATAAGGTTCGTAATCTTTATTTGTGCATAAAGTATTAATTTGATTTTCATCACAAAGTAGAGGGATAATTTCGACTGGATTTCCATAAAAAACGTGTAAATCTGAACCTAAATCCTTGTATTTTTGCTTTAATTTTTCAATTTCACGGTAAATAAACAAAACGCGTTGGTCATTTTTTTCGAGTTTGTTTAAAATTTCTGAATCAAAAATAAATATTGCCTGAACGCAATCTGAATTTTTGAGAGCATAATACAGACCAGAATTGTCCTCAATTCTCAAATCTCGGCGATGCCAAAAAAGTGTTTTCATAAATTGATTATCTTATTGGCTAATTAGCACAATTGCTATTTATTTTCCGTTGTAAAAAACACTGTTGCGATCAGTTTCCCAAAGGCGAATTTCCATTTCGTATTTGAGGTCCAAACGTTTTCTGATTTTATTCCAAATAACCAAAGCAATGTTCTCTGCTGTAGGGTTTAAATCCTTAAATTCTGGGCAATCCAAATTTAAATTGCGGTGATCAAACGGATGTTTCACCTCTTCGTTGATTATTTTACTTAAGATTTTCAAATCAATGACATAACCAGTTTCTGTATCAATCGGACCATCTACCCACACTTCCAGCACATAATTGTGTCCATGAAAATTAGGATTGTTGCATAAACCAAAAATTTCGTCGTTTTTTTCGTCAGTCCAAGTTGGATTGTAGAGGCGATGTGCGGCGTTGAAGGTTTCTCTTCTGACTACTTTCATTTGTTGTAAATTTTTGAATTGTATTTGAATAAATAATTAAGAGAAATGAAAGGATTTTAAATGTTCGTTAACAATTTTTTTAAACCAAAAAGTGTACTTATCAGGAAATTGAATGATTTCATTACGAAGTTCGGATAAATGTACCCATTTAAAGTCTGATACTTCTTCTGGATTTGGAGTAAAAACTCCGTTGAATTCACCAATATACACATGATCAAACTCATGCTCTGTTAAATTATTTTCAAAATCTGTTTTGTAAATGAATTTATAAGCGAATTTCAACTCACAATCAAAGCCCATTTCTTCTTGTAACCTGCGGTGTACTGCTTCATCTGTTGTTTCTCCTTTACGCGGATGCGAACAGCAGGTATTCGTCCATAAAGCTGAAGAATGGTACTTATCTTCTGCTCGTTTGTGAATCAACAATTGACCTTCAGCATTAAATACTAATATTGAAAAAGCACGGTGTAACAAAGCTTTTTGATGAACTTCTAACTTAGGCATATAGCCAATTTCATTATCCTGTTCATCGACTAAAATTAACAAATCTTCTTCAAGCATTATAATAAATTCAAATTGTGTCTCAGGTACGAAAATACAAATAAAGAATATTTCTTGTTGTTCGGAATACGAATTCTTTCATTTAAAATGACATTTGCCTGCGTATTTTTAATTTTTTGGAACAATTTATAGTAGTAAACATAAGCCATGTACACTCCAAATCGCGCTTCTTTAGGCAATTGTTTGATTCCTTCGTAACCAGCTGTAAAATCCTTTTGAATATCGACTTCAATCTCTTTTTTTACCGTTGAATTAAATTCTTGTAAATCAATTCCTGGAAAATAAGTTCTGCCCAATTCATGGTAATCTGCCTTCAAGTCACGTAAAAAATTGATTTTTTGAAACGCTGAACCTAATT
Source organism: Flavobacteriia bacterium (assembly GCA_046303515.1). Lineage (GTDB taxonomy): Bacteria > Bacteroidota > Bacteroidia > Flavobacteriales_D > Crocinitomicaceae > M2408. Next base: position 8,825 of record JBKCGI010000002.1, read on the forward strand.
TCATGGCTGGAGCTTTTAGTTTTTGATATTGCTCTTCATCACCTCGAACAAAAATTTTCAAACACATCAAGCCAACTACTTCTGCAGAACCTAAGATATAAGCTTCGTATTTTTCCTTATCGTATTCACTTTTCACCAAATCCATTTCCATGGAGCGTAAGAACGTTTCAACTAAATCTAAAGAAACATTGTATTTATTGATTGCCCATTGAAAGGAATTCAAAATTGGATTTAATGAAATTCCTTGATCAATTGCAGCGTAAGTTTGGCGTTTGAAATCTGCTAATAATTCTTCTTTATTAAACCCATGAAATGAATCTACAATTTCATCTGCAAAACGCACAAAACCGTAGATAGCATAAATTGGTTTATGTAAATCCTTACTTAAAAAACTAATTCCAAGAGAAAAAGATGTACTGTATCTTTTTGTCGTCATCATGCTCATGTCATGAGAAAGTGTGTCAAAAATGCTTTTCATAATGTGTTTCTCTTAATTTGTTTCAAAACTTGTTTGGCAACCACTTCTCCTGAAATAATAGAAGGAGGCACTCCTGGACCTGGAACGGTAAGTTGACCTGTGAAATAAACGTTTTGAATGGTTTTATGTTTAATACTTGGTTTTAATTTGGCTGTTTGCATTAAAGTGTTAGCCAATCCGTAGGCATTTCCTTTGTATGCATGGTAATCGTTTTTGAAATCATCAATGCAATATGATTTTTTATAAACGATATTCTCTTTTATTGAAGTTTTTGTTCTCTTTTCCAAACGAGAAAGTATCAAATCAAAATACTCCTCTCTTTTTGCTTCTGAATCTTGTAAATTTGGAGCTAATGGAACTAACAAAAATAAATTTTCCATTCCTTTAGGCGCAACTGAATCATCTGTTTTAGAAGGACAGCACACATAAAAAAGTGGAGCTTTTGGCCAGGAAGGATTTTGGTAAATTTCAACCGCATGTTGATCAAAATCTTCGTCAAAAAATAAATTATGATGTAATAAATTCGGAATTTCTTTATTCACTCCAATGTAAAACAACAAGCAGGAAGGAGCCATTTTTCGATTATCCCAATACTTTTCAGTATAATTTGAATTTCCTTTCAAAAGTACCTGATCCGTGTGATGGTAATCAGCACCAGAAATAAAATAATCTGCCTCAAACTTTTGATGATTGGAGTTTAAATGTGTAGCTTTATTATTATAAATGTCAAAACTTGATACTTCACTTGAAGTTTGAATTTTCACTCCTTGTTCAATCGCAATTTTTTCAAAAGCCTCAATGATTTTGTACATTCCACCCATCGGATACCATGTTCCCAATTCAATGTCAGCATAATTCATTAAGGAATATAAAGCTGGGGTATCTTTTGGCATGGCACCTAAAAATAAGATTGGAAATTCCAATAAAGAAAGAATTTTTGGATGTTTGAAATATTTACGAATATATCCAGAAAAGGAATTAGTCAAATGCATTTTAAACAATCCTGATATCACTCTTTTGTCCAAAAACTCTAACCAACTCAAACTTGGACGATGCACCAAATCATTCACTCCAACATCGTATTTGTAGGCTGCTTCAGCTAAAAACTTTTTCAAATGAACTGAACTTCCTGGCTCTAATTGCTCGAACAAGGCATAAAATTCATCTAAAGACGCTGGAATATCCGTTTGCGAATCATCTTGCCAAAAAATACGGTAAGAAGGGTCTAAGCGCTTTAATTCGTAGAAATCTGAAGTAGTATGACCAAATTTGTTATAAAACTTCTCAAAAACTTCTGGCATCCAATACCAACTTGGTCCCATATCAAAGGTAAAACCATCTGCTTCAAACTGACGCGCCCTTCCTCCTATCGTAGGATTTTTTTCAAACACGGTAACTTCATGTCCAGCCTGTGCTAAAAAACTAGCGCAAGACAGTCCGGCAACCCCTGAACCAAGTATGTTAATTTTTTTCTTCATCTAGTTTGCAAGATACTTATAATCTGGTAAAAAATCCATAAGTTTTTTACGAGCGATAAAAATTCGACTTTTAACGGTTCCAATTGGAATTTTTAAACTATCTGCAATCTCCTGATATTTGTAACCATCAAAATGCATTTTAAATGGTTTTTTGTATTCTTCTTCCAATTTGTTCATTTGCTTTGTTAAATCTAAACCCGTCATATGATTACTTGGATTGTCGTGATTTTCAGTTGGGTTGTTCAATAAATATAATTCTTTTGAATTATCAAAAATTGTCCCTCCTTTCACTTTACGTCTATACTGATTAATGAATACATTTCTCATAATCGTAAAAACCCAAGCTTTGAAATTCGTTTGTGGCGTGTACTGCATGCGATACTTCAATGCCTTCAACATAGTTTCCTGCGTTAAATCCTCTGCATCTTCTTGGTTTCTAGTATAATTGTAAGCAAAAGACTTTAAGTATTGCTCTAAATTTACTAGCGCGTCGTTGAATTCTAATGTTGACATAATCGTTTTGTTTAATGAATTATTAAAAATGTTAAACAGTTTTGTTCAACAAAGTAAAGAAAATATTAAACAAAAACCTAATTTATTAAACAAAAAAAATGTTAAATTTTTTAACTATTTAAAAACCAATAGATTATAAAAAACATAAAATATGTATTAATAATAGAATTACTTAAACAAAATCTAACGTAAGGAAAAATCAATGTGATAATGATCATCATGTAATGCATTAATTTGCGGACTTAGCTTTTTAGCAAAGTAAATTCCACTTTCTTTTAACTTTTTGCCAAATTTAGAAGCAAATAAATTATCCAATAGTTCAATTTTAAATAAAATTTTTTCAATCTTTAAACCCTTAGAGGATGATAATTCATTTAAAGTTAAGATATGTAAAGCCAAAGCATCAAAATCTATTTGCACAGAATTATCTTTCAAATATTTTCCATCGGAATTAAAATCTAAAAAATAATGTTGTAAACCAATTTTATCTAAGTTACCAAAAATTGAGTCTTTTGACATTAAAGGTGTCATAAAATCTACGCTCAAACCATTTTGGTGGGTAATGTGCGGGCTAAGTTTTCCTCCATCTTCATGAGAACATTCCATAACTCCAAAGTTACGCTGGGGAATTTTCTTTTCTAGGACCTGATAAGTTTCTAACATTAAATCTTTAACCTTCCCATTTAAAAAAGCGCGACCAGCCAAATAACTTGAAGTATCAAAATAAAAGAAATTCTTACCTTCAAAAGGAAACAATTTACCATTCTGTAAAGAACCATTTCCAACAGTTCCGTTTGAAACACTTTTATTTATCGAGTCTTGATGAAGTTTTTGAAAATTCAAAATTTTATTTTCTACAGAATCTTTATTTATTGTTTTTTGTCCATTAGAAAACAGTGTTTCTTGAGAATTTGAATTGCAAGAACTCATTAAGAATCCTAAAATTATATAATATCCTATTT
>JBKCGI010000003.1:0-4206 GCA_046303515.1 Flavobacteriia bacterium
GTGCCGATGCGGGTGAATGCTTTTTTTAGGGCAGCCAGGTGGAATGGCTGTCCGTAAAGAAAAAAGCAGAGAGCAAAAGCAATCGTTTGTTCTTGATTTCTTTTTGTTACCTTTTTCTTGATCAAGCAAGAAAAAGTAAATAAAATATTTCCGTTAATCTTCTACAATCCTTTTAAATAATTTATATTATCTAATCCTTAATCAAAAATGAAAATTTGCAAATAGCAATGCGTATTCACTGAGACATTAACCTTATAATAAAAAACTCAGCAAAGTTGGGGCTGTGCCACACCTCCTTTGCTGTGCATTTTCAAGGTCTAGCCCTCTGGGTTTTGCTAAAAAAATCTCCACACTTCGTGTAGTATTTTTTTAGACAAAAACCTTGACAATGCTCCCTGCACAGCCCTTTCTCATTGGCTTTCTTTTTTATTTTTTTCGGTTTTTATTTTTTCTTTTAAAAATATCGCTGAGCGCAGCGAAGCATAATAAATTTTAAATCCATAGTTATGCTTAAACCAAAAATCAAATGCCATAGTATTGGCAACAGGTATCAACAACCGCATTTTTTTATCCTGTCTCGCGGTAAAAACTCCGGCAAACCATTAGCCGAGTATTGTGCAAATTGTTTCGTTTTTATCGCAGATAATGAAGATGAAAAATGGCACTATTTTAACCTCTGTTATGCATTATGGCAGGGCAAGTATTTTCATCGCTTGTTAGTAGGTTCAGTCATTGAGTTCATTCGCATTGATGAATTTGCTGTCGCGCTTCATCACGTAAACATTAACATCTCACAAAACAAAACAGATTATTTAAAACAATTGGATTATATTCATCAACTCAATAAACACGAAGATGTACTTCGCAATCAAATCAAACTCATCCATCAGGCAAAACAAGCAATGGTTCACAGAATGCTTTCAGGTCGTTAAAACAAAAAAGGTCGCTCCTTGCGGGGCGACCTATTAATCATCAGTTTAAAGAATTTATTTATTCAATCGTTTAACCAGCCATTTCATCAACAACGAAACACTAAAACTTACCACAGCCCCCAAGGCTGCAAGGACAACTGTTTTAATAATATCTGATGAACCAATGTTCACCAATACAGTTAAGACTGTTCCGCAAACAGTACCCAGGATTGTTCCGTTTTCTATGTGCTGATGGCTTGCCATTTCTTTATAAATAAATTTTTACTTACGCAGTTCTTCCCGCATCCGCTTTGGTGAGTTTTGCATTCGTATTAAATAACAATTTCGGTTGCGATGCATCTACTTCACTAGGTTCAATACTTAAACTCAACCATTCTTCTTTTGTGAAGCCGGTATTTTCATTCAACTCCTGAAAGGTTTTTGCTGTTTCTTGTTTTAGTGTCAGCATAATTTTAGCCGGATTAAATTCCGCATTTTCACTTAACTTTTGTGAAGGGATTACTTGCAACTCAATCTGAGTTGTAGTGTTTTCGATTTGATTTTTTTCCTGATTCATTTTTTCTGATTTTAATTTTTAATTACTGTTTTTCTTCTTTGCCTTCTTCGGTGGTTACTGCTTGGCATACTGCTGTTGCTACACTTCCTGCAACTATCAAATATCCACCAATGCTTACAACCAATGCCGGTATTGCTATCGGTGATGCCACTATTACTCCACCTGCGGCTGCTAATCCTAAACCAAGGTTTCTTAATTTTTTAAAGAATTTGGGTGTGGGCGATTTTAATCGGTCAACTACTGTCATTGTTTTTTTAAATTTGATTGAATGTTGAGATATACTTTTTCTTTTTTTTCCATTACAGGAAATACGATAGCACATAATTTATTCATGGCACTTACAGAGGCATACCCTTTTCCTGCTCCGGCTAAAACCGTTACAGGTGCAATGCAACCCTTTAACTCTTTTAGCGCATTATTTGCAGGATGAATTAAGATGTATGCTCTTTCAGGTACATTCATAAGCATAAGATGCCATTTGAATTTAGCGCTGTATCTTTTTACCAATTCATATCTTCCTTCGGGTACACAAGAAATCCTTTTTTGATTGGTTTTCCATGGTAGTTCTATGCTATGGCATATACATTCATTGTCAATAAAAATACTTCCGTTTGTGCCCGAGGTATCGTATTTCCTTACAAGTACGAGTTCCATCTTAACTTACCTCCACAATACACAATGAGTTGTATGCCCCATTCTTAAGCGAATACTGGTTAGTGTTCACTTCCTGCAAAAACTCCAATTGCAACAAAAATAAGTTTGTTCCGCTTCCGCTTGGTGCAGTTGCTGGCAATAAACTTAAACTGGTTAGTGCACCATCAATGGGCAAAATCTCGGTGTTGGTTAGTTGCACATCATACACATTTGTTGCAAAATCAATTTTTGCCCAGGCACCTTTTAATGCAATGTGTGTGGCTCCTGCCGGGTAAGCAATATCATTCACTGGCGACAAGCCATTAATGGTGATTTCTCCCGTTGAGGTATTCACCTGATAAGGTTTAAACAACACGCTGCCTAACACTGCCCTGATGTTGAAATTAAATCCTTTCATCAGTTGTTTTCCTTCAGGTCGGTTTATTGCAACACCCACATTGCGTTCACCTCGTGCTGAGCTGATATCCAAATTTTTGATGTCAGTCATTAATTTGGTTACGCGTGCTGTTACTCTGTTGTCAGAAGCAGTCAGCATCATGGTTCTTAGTGCATCTCTTAGCGCTTTGCCTGTAATTGCAGACGAGCCAAACTCCGAACCGTTTTCACGTGTTCGCACAAACGCAGGATCGTTTGCAATTCTGCTGGCATCAACGCCACCTTTTTCACGGGCCAAATGCCCGTCCTGTGTTTTGTAAAAGGAGATATCTCCAATTTTACCTTTTAATTTTATGATTCCTTTTTGAATAGCCATGTTTTAAATTTTAGTGGTTTAACTTACACACTGCGGATTGCTGCGCAGTCAACCCTCAGCGTGGCCAAACTTCACCCTATCGCGAATAGATGTTGTTTGACGGAGCAAAAATAAAACAGCGGTGAATCACCCTGAAATAGCGTGTTCCGCATTACTGCTTTTTGTTGATTTTATTCCGATTATGCCACATAATCAAGTTAATGATAATCTTACCTTTGCACTATATAAAGTATAATTAATGTACAGATAAAGCATAGATAGTGTATGAAAGTTCCGCAACGTATTTGTATTTATCCAAAAGATATTGTGCGTATAACCGGAAAAAGTGAGAGGTATGGCCGTAAGCTTCTTGAAAAAATAAGAGAGAAGAATAAAAAAGAAGAACATCAATTCGTTACAATAAAAGAATTTTGTTCTTATACAGGCCTTGATATCACGGAAGTTCAGGTGAGTATTTCTGCTTAAAAATGTTATTAATTTCACACTGATTTACTTTCATTTAATCAATTTTTATTTTTACCTTCACTGCATCAAGTTCATTAACAAACTGTATTAATGTATTTCTAATCGGTGGCATTTTCGGTCGCATTAGCTAATACTAAATTTCAACTTATTGATTTTCAGTTAATTTTTTGTTCATATTGGTTCCTAGTCGGACAACGGTTAACCAATCAAAAAAATGTAAAAAGCCCTTAAACTCTCAATTTCAGGGCTTTTTTGTTTTTATTCGAATGAAAATAAACTGAAATAAATCAAGTGAACTAACATTACAAGTCAATTTTAAACATCCAAATTATTCTTGTTTTTTTACAGTAATTTTTTTGCCTGAGGCAAGGAGGTTTTGTTGAATTTGAAATAACTGTACTCTAATGTTATTAATAAATTCATTTAACTCCTTGGCTTCATCGCTATTGCCTTTTGCCTTGGATTTGGCAGAATCCCATAGTTCAGGTTTAATGTTTCGTTTTAGCGAAATCTCTACCATATCGGGAAAGGAGGAAATGCGAATGAATAAAGGGGCATTGCCATTTTTAAGAAGTTTTGTTCTTTTCACATAGAAAAGAATTTTGCAGGAAAATCGTGTCATAATTAATGGTTCAAAATTAGAGCAACCATTTCATTAGGTAAAATGCTAAACGCTGAAATTCATTGAAATAGAACGAATTCAGTGGAGATTGTTAAAATGAAATTAACTCCACTGAAACTCCACTGAAAAACGAAAGAAAATAGGGGAAAATGAAAACAAAGGACATAAAAAAAGCCCCATTTTGTGGGGCTTTCGTTAAAATACGTTGATTTTACAAGTATTTAGC
>JBKCGI010000004.1:0-24593 GCA_046303515.1 Flavobacteriia bacterium
GCTTTCTTATGTTTTATATGTTTTCATTTACACACCTTTAAAAAGAGTTACTCCTTGGGCAGTTTTTGTAGGAGCTTTTCCAGGAGCAATGCCACCTATGTTGGGCTACATTGCCAAAAATGGTGATTTTGGAATGGAAGCTGGAGTTTTGTTTTTTGTTCAATTCATTTGGCAATTTCCTCACTTTTGGGCAATTGCTTGGGTAGTTTTTGAAGATTACAAAGCTGGTGGATTCACTTTGTTGCCATCCAAAGACGGAAGAGGAAAAGGTTCCGCCTTTCAAATTTTAGTCTATGCCTTTTTATTGATTCCTTTTAGTTTATTACCTTGGTTGTTAGATTGGACAGGACTTGCAACATTGATTATTGGAACGATTGCTAGTGTTTGGTTCTTTTGGTATGCTTATCGTTTATTTATCTCTTGTGAAGATAAAGATGCTAAAAAATTAATGTTTGCTTCATTTGCCTACCTTCCTATTATACAATTTTTATACGTTTTTGATAAAATTTAAGTTATGCAAAAAAGATACAGCGATGAGTTGGACCCAGAGGTAAAACTCAAAATGAAAAAAAACCTAGTTTACGTATCTATTTTTAGTATCGTAATGATTTTTGCGGGATTTACTTCTGCATACATTGTTTCTATGGGTGATACCTTTTGGGTAAAATATCCATTGCCAACACCATTTTGGATTAGTACCGCTTTAATCGTTTTGAGTAGTTTGGTATACGGAATAGCAGTTATACAAACCAAAAAAGGAGTATTCAAAAATTTAAAAGTTTTAATGTCCTTAACTTTTGTCTTAGCAATTGCTTTCGTTTATTTTCAATTTAAAGGTTATGGAAAATTAGTAGATACGGGAGCACATTTTATTAATAAGATATTAGTAACTGAAGGACGATACGGAGATTATTTTGAAGTTAAATACTTAGATAAATTCGTTCAGGTAAATGCTAATGATTATTTAATTGGAAATAAAATTGTAACTGAAAAGCAAGATCAAGAGTTGAAGGCTTTTTTCAAACCTTTTGAAAAAATGGCTTCTGACAAAGGTTATTCTATTTCAGGTTTAAATCCTAAATTTACTTTGTATTATCAAGGAGAACCTCTTTCCGTTCAAAAAAACCAGTTAGTTACACCTTCTGGGAAAGAATTGAAATACGTTGAAATGAAACGTTTATATGACTTGGCTGTAAATGTAAGAGATAATCGTGGAGATTTCTTTTTCAAAGGGAAAATCGGAAAAGATTTTAAAGTCTATTATAAAGGAAAAGAGTTAACTTACAAAAACAGAACCTTGTATTATAATAATAGAGTTTTATCTGCTCCATTGCAATTGAAATTAAATCAATCGAATGATGTGGCAACTTCTTATTTATATATCATTACATTTTTGCATCTTTTACATGTTATTGTAACGCTCATTTACTTATTTAGAATGGTTCTAATTACTTTCAAACCAACACTAAGTGCTGATAATCAATTAAGTATAAGACTTGGTTCAATTTTCTGGCATTTTTTAGGCATATTATGGCTCTATTTGTTGGTTTTTTTACTTTTTATTCATTAAACTTGCAAAAAATTTATTAATAATGTCAGGACACGCTTCAAATCCAACAGATTCTGCAACCCTTTGGGGAGGTAAAGTTTCTCCGTTTAGCACGAGCTACGGAAAATTAATGATGTGGTTTTTCCTTGTTTCCGATGCTTTAACATTCGGAGGTTTACTTGTTTCTTATGGCTTTACAAGACATGATGCGCAAGTTTCATGGCCAATTGGTGAGGAAACTTTTAACTCATTACCATTTTTAGGACACGGTTATCCTTTAATTTATGTAGCCTTGATGACTTTCATCTTGATTGTTTCTTCTGTAACAATGGTACTAGCTGTTGAAGCTGGTCACAGAATGGACAAAAAAGGGGTAATGAAATGGATGATTGCTACGATTATCGGTGGTTTCTTTTTCGTTGGTTCTCAGGCTTGGGAGTGGTCTCACTTCATCCATGGTTCTGAATTCGGTAAAGTTGAATTAGCTGATGGTTCTAGAGCTGTTGTTAAAGGTCACTTTGGAGAAATTAAAGATTTCACAGTTATTGAAGGTGGTCGTCATCATAAAAAAGGACATGTTATCAAAGATGATTTGATGCACGAATTCCAACATGCGGTTGTTGCAGGTAAAATTTCTAAAGAAGGAAATACCTTGACGATAAAATTACATGATGGTTCTTTAGCTAAAATCAACAAAGAAGAAGATCATTTTGAGCACCTTTCAATCAAAGAATCAGGAACAAATCATATTGTAAAAGGTAAAACTCCAATATTGATTAAAGGAGCAGAAGCTGAAAAAGCATATTACGAAGCAATTACTTCAGGAGAGAGAAATAGAGTAATCTATGGAGCTAACTTGCAAGAAAATGAATACGGTCCATCTCAATACGGACAATTCTTCTTCTTCATTACTGGTTTCCACGGTTTCCACGTATTCTCTGGAGTAATCATCAACATCATTATTTTCTTAGGTGTTTCTCGTGGATTGTACCATGGTAGAGGTCACTACGAAATGGTTGAAAAAACAGGTTTATACTGGCACTTTGTCGATTTAGTTTGGGTGTTTGTATTTACATTTTTCTATTTAGTTTAATTCTTTTTAATTCCAATATATTATGTTAAGAGACGATATTGTAGAATATTCATTAGATGCACATCACGATGAAGCGCAAGGAAAAAAATTGCGTGCGAAAATCTGGAAAGTAACAGGTATTTTAACTTTAATTACTGCAATTGAGGTAATCACCGGTATTTTTATCAAACAACATTCCTCTTCATGGGAATTGGTAAAATGGGGTTTCATTATTTTAACTATCGTTAAAGCTGGATACATCGTTTTATCATTTATGCACTTAGGTGACGAGAAAAAAACGTTGAAATACATGATTCTTGTTCCTTATTTCATATTCATGATTTATTTAATCTTTATTTTAATTGTTGAAGCAAATGCAGTTGATGCTGCTTTAAAATTACACCAAGGATTTTAATTAAAATATAATGGCTGAACAAAAAGCTTCTGCCGGACGACGTAAAGGAATAATCGCATTACTCCTTTTATTCGGTCCGGCTTTTTTATTGGTGTTTATTTCAACTAGAGGTTGTGAACACAAATTTAAAGTCTTAGATGATTTAGGAGCTGTTGCTTCTTACACCTTTACCGATGCATCTGGAAAAAAATATTCAGAAAAATCATTCAAAGGAAATGTGGTTTTAATTACAACCATTCAAACTACTTGTCCTGATTCTTGTGCGCTTTCTTTTTGGCATTTAAATCAAATGATTTATCAGCATATCCGCAAAAACCAAAAGAAATTAGGTCATGTGAAAATCGTTTCTTTTGTAACTGATTCCAAAGGAGTTCCAGTTCAGAATTTAGCTGACATGAATTTTATTCTAAACGATAATGTGGAAGAATATGATCCTAAGATTTGGATTTTAGCAAAAGGTGACCCAAGAAAAATCTATAACATTTCTCGAAACAATGAATCCTTATTAAAAAAAGGAGACAAATATTTTGGAGGTGAAGCTTTTTTAGAACTAATGTTGCTCGTTGATAAACAAAATCACCTTAGAATGGTTTTAGATGGTAAGTCTGAAGGTATGGTGAGAAGAATGAAAGAACACATCGCCCTTTTGGATAAACAGTATGATAAAGAAGCTGCCAAATTAAAAAAGAAATGAAAAAATTAACTTTACTTTTTAGTCTTGTAATCCTTTTTGCTTGCACAGAAAAAAAGAAAGAACGTGTTTTGCCATTTATTGGACACTACGACATCGATTACAAAACTGTTGATGGAAAAGAAGTAGAAGATACCATTTACCCTAAAATTCCAGCTTTTAAATACCTGAATCAAGATTCTGTTTGGATTAGCTCCAAAACAATGAAAGGAAAAGTTTGGATTGCAAATTTTTTCTTCACTTCCTGCCCAACAATTTGTCCGAAAATGACTGCTCAAATGAAACGTCTTTCAATTCTTACAAAAGATTTGGAAAAAGAAATTCAATTCATGTCATTTAGCATCAATCCAGATAGAGATAGACCTTTTCTTCTGCAAAAGTATATTGCAAAAAATGGAATTACAGCAAAAAATTGGTATTTCTTCACAGGTAATAAAGAAAGTGAGGTACATTTTTTAGGTGACCAACACTTCCTAGTCAATGCAAGAGAAGATTTAGGTTCTGAAGGAGGTTATGCCCATTCGGAAGCTTTTGTATTGGTTGACAAGGAAGGTTATATCCGTGGCATGTACAACGGAACGGAAACCAAAGAAGTAGATAAATTACAAAAGGATTTACGCAAATTATTGAAATATGAGTACGAACTTGATATCAGAGAGTAAAGTTAAACGCTTTAAATTATTAATCACAATTGCATCAATAGCTATTCCATTAGTTGTTGCGGTTTTATTTAAGGTTAAAATTGAAGGAGTAGATTTAAGTTTTCTACCACCATTCTACGCTGGAATAAATGGCTTAACTGCAATCCTATTAGTTTGGGCGCTTATTGCTATCAAAGGAGGTAAAAGAAAATTACACGAAAACATCATCAAAGTTTGTTTGGTACTTTCTCTGTTATTTTTAGCCTGTTATGTTGCTTATCACATGACCTCTGACTCTACCGAATATGGTGGATCAGGTGCTGCAAAATACATCTATTTCTTTATATTAATTTCTCATATCATTTTGAGTATTGCAGTTGTGCCACTTGTTTTAAGATCCTATCTTTTAGCATGGCAGGGAGAATTTGAAAAACATAAAAAATGGACTAAAATCACTTGGCCTTTGTGGTTTTATGTTGCTGTAACTGGTGTTGTTGTCTATTTGATGATTTCGCCTTTTTACAAGTAATTTCTTCTTATACACGTAGCAACTATAGCTTACCTAGTTTTCGTTTATTAGCAAATTGTAATTAGTTAAAAATGACAAAATTCTACTCACTACTTTTTGTTTTCTTTCTAAGTTCCTGCTTGTTTTCACAGCAAAATCTAGTTTATAAAGGCAAAATAGGTTCTTATCCCACTCAACTAACTGTAGATAGTTGCAATTCACAAACAGGAGCTTTTTATGGCAAATACAATTACGAAAAAAAGAAAAGTTTTTTACTGCTTTCAGGTGAATTGAGTTCACCCGTTTTGTATTTAGAAGAAAAGAGTAAAGACATTACCACAGGATTTTGGTATCTAACTATTGAAGATGATTCTATTGTAGGCGATTGGGTCAATTTAGACAACAACAAAAAGTACCCCGTTAAATTAAAATATTCGAAAGGAAATAAAAAAATCCTAAACCAAAAAACGGATTCAGATTACAACAAAGAAGTCTCTGAAAATATTAGTGGAACATACAAAAGCACTATCAATTTCATTAACGACATGTGGGTGGATGACGATAATTTATCACCAGAAATTGGCTTCAACGGTGGATCAATCATCATTAAGGAAATTGACAAATACTCGATTTCTTTTTCAGTAGAGATGATTTGTGGACCAACTTATCATTTTGCCATGGCCGAAGGAATTGCTTTCATAGAAGGAGATCACTATATTTATAAAAATGAAGACGGATGCGAAATTACTTTTGCATTCAAAAATAAAACAATAATTGCCAAAGCAAATGATTCTATGAATTGTGGTTTTGGTGCTCGAGCATACTTGGATCATGAATTGTTGAAAGTTAAGGATTGAGACTCCTTTTTTAACCATATAAGGCATGTAAGTTCTTGGTGTAAGTTTATACACAAAAGGTCATTTAAGTTAAACGATTTAACCGTTAAAAACCTTTTTAGGTTGATAATCAGGTAAAAATAATTGCCATAAATTGTTAAAGCATATGTGCTCTAAAAACAAATTAAACATCTAGTTCGTCTAAAAAAACTTATATGGTTCAAACTAAACCGGCTGTAAACTCAAGCAATTCATCCAAACTTGCTTTTTTCAGACTATAAAAAGTAGGAATATTATTCTCTTTTAAAACCGCATCGGTGCTTTTACCCCAAGAAATGACTTTTGCTTCATTTGGAAGTACATTTTGCTCCAAAAAGGATTTAACATTACTAGGACTCGTAAAAACATACAAATCGAAGCTTTTATTTAGTTTTTGACAAAGAGATCTGGTGCGATAAATCACAAATTCCTCTTTTTGGTTTTCTGGCAGATAACTTGCAATACTTCTTTTACTGATATCCGACTGAAAAAAAGTGATTTTCCTACCTTTTAACCAATGTGAAATTTCCTCAGCAACTAATTGCGGACTGCCAGCTTCTTTGCCATAAAAAGTAACTTCATAACCTAAGGTCTCAATGTGTTTTTGCGTGCTTTCGCCAATAACAGCAATTTGTTTATTTTCGAGTGAAATATTTCGTTTTAGAAAAAAATCAAAGGCATTTTTACTTCCAAAAAAGTAAATGTCAAAATTAGGATTAATATCTTCCTTAATTTCCTCAAAAGTAATAAATGATTTTGCTTCTAATTCGAGCTTATTTTCTTCACAGAAAGCTGAAAGCAAACTAACTTCTTCCAATTTTTTACTGATAAAAACGGAAGCGATTTTCATCTAGAGTGCCTTTAAAACAGAAACAATTTCTTCTGAAGGAGAAGTCATTTTCGTTAAATCAAAGTGGAAATTTTGTGCAGCTTGAGTAGAACTCTTAGAATAAGCTACATAAGCATTCTCAACATCTGGACAATAAACTCCCAATGGCAATTGACAACCACCATCCATTAAATTCAGGACTTTTCTTTCGATATCAATGATTGATTTTACTTTTCTATTGTTCAAATTGCGCAAAACAGATTTCATAAAATCATCGTCTTCACGAATTTGTAAACCCAAAACTCCTTGTGCTGGAGCAGGAACAAATTCTGTTGGGTCTAACACTTCAACATGAAATTCAGATAAATCAATTTTCAAACGATCTACGCCAGCTTTTGCCAATAAAATGGCATCGTAATTCCCATCTCGTAATTTTTGAATACGTGTTGGAACGTTCCCTCTTAATTCTTTGATCTCTAAATCAGAACGATAAGCCAAAACCAAAGCTTTTCTTCTGGCAGAAGATGTTCCAATACTTGCGTTTGAAGCTAAATTCCACTTCTGAGTAGCATCAACTTTATTTTTAGCAATCAACAACAACTCAGCAGGATTTTCTCTTTCAGAAACCGCACCAATCATCAAACCTGCTGGTGGATTTGTTTCTAAATCTTTGTGAGAGTGAACTGCAATATCAACCGTTTTAGCTAACAATTCGTTTTCAATTTCTTTGGTGAAGTAACCTTTACCTTCTAATTTATCAAAACTCAAATTTTGAATAGCATCTCCTTGCGTAATGATGATTTTGATTTCAACTTCAAGTCCTAGTTTTTCAATTTGTGCTTTTACATGATTTGCTTGCCAAAGTGCCAAATCACTTCCTCTAGAGCCAATTACAACTTTTCGCATGGATTAAATTTCTTGTTTCAATAATATTTCTTTAGCCATTTTCATCGGAACACTCATGTATTTTTTTTCCATGTATTCCATGATTTTTTCTAAAACTTCTCGTGAATCATTGTTCAGACTCTCCAATTCATTTTTAAAAACATGATTCACAGCTGTTGCTTTGATATCTTTTACCCTCATTGGAACTTCTCTCATGGCAATTTCAACTTTGCGAATGCGATTAATGTGCTGAAACTCATAAATTGCTTCTTTCAAAATTTCTTCCACATGAGTAATTTCCTTCGAACGTTCTTTTAAATTTTGGTCAGATATTTTTTGCAAGTGATCCACAGAAATATGAGTAACATTGTGTTTTTCAACAATATTTTTATCCAAATCATGCGGAATTGCGATATCAATCACCACTTTTCGAGTAGTTTCTCCTTGTAAAAGATTTTCGTAAATTTCTTCAGTAATGATATGATTTTCAGAACCAGTACACGTAATAATAATATCAAAACCTTGAGAATAATTTTTTAATTCCTCTAATGGATAAGCTTTTCCATTTAGATCTTTAGCTAAACTTTCAGCCTTAGAAAAAGTTCTGTTAAACACAGCAAAATTTCTGTAACCGTGTTTGCGCAAAAATCTTCCCATATTGGTATTTGTAGTACCTGCACCAATAATCAAAACACGGGCATCCAAACCAATATTCATTTCACGTAAAGTGTGGTACGCTAAGGCAACAACTGAAACTGGTTTTGTAGCAATACTCGTTTCAGTATAAACACGTTTTGCTGTTTCAATCGTATGACGCATTACCAATCGAATAAAATCATCTGTTAAACCTAATTTTTTAGATTCTTCAAAGGCATTTCGAACTTGCGTAATGATTTCACGTTCACCAACAATCATTGAATCGATTGAAGATGCAACTTGCAAAATATGTTCAACAGCACCCAATCCTGATAAAACCTGAACAGATTCCATCAATTTTGTAATGTTGTTTAAATCAAAATGAGGATACAAGTTTTTGAAAAAATCCGCAATAAACTCATTTGTTATTTCATTCTCCGTACAAAACAAGTATTCAACACGGTTACATGTAGAAAGAAACATCAACTCCTTCAGGGAGCTTTTATCTTTTAAAGTAGTAAGTCTATCTAGCTGATTGTCAGACTCTATGTGCAACTTACCAACCTCCGAAACGTCTAAATTTCGGTGTGTAAAAGCAAATACGTGAAAAGATGACAACATGTTAAACTTATTTAATGCAAAATTGCGCACGAAATTAGAGACTTTTGTCATAGAATTGTCAAGGAATTAATTTAGATTTATTATAAATTACGATTAGTGTTAAAATTTGGTTTTATTTAGTATTTTCTAATAAAATTCACTAATTTTGCAGAATAATTAAAAACACTTTATATGGGTAAGTTTGGTATGATGGAGATTGTCTTAATTTTAGCAGTCGTTCTATTATTATTTGGTGGTAAAAAAATTCCTGAATTAATGAAAGGATTAGGAAAAGGAATTAGAGAATTTAAAGACGCTTCTAAAGGAGAGGAAAAAACAGCTACTTCTGAGGAAAATAAATAATTTTTCTTCTTATGTATAAAACACATACTGAGGTTAAAAAAGCACTTACTTCGGGTATATCTCTTGTGGATATACTCGATTCTTATTTTGTGGAGATTGAAAACCGCAAAAATCTAAATGCTTTTTTAGAAGTTTTTGAAGATTCAGCAAAAGAACAAGCAAGGCTTATCGATGCTAAAATTAAAGCAGGAAATGCTGGACGTTTAGCGGGTATGGTAATTGCAATCAAAGACAATATTTGCTACAAAAATCATAAGGTTTCTTGTTCTTCTAAAATTTTAGGTGGATTTGAATCTTTGTACACAGCAACAGCTTTACAAAGGTTAATTGACGAAGATGCAATTGTTATTGGAAGAACGAATTGTGATGAATTTGCAATGGGAAGTTCCAACGAAAATTCTGCTTTTGGTCCTGTCCTAAATCCTTTGGATGAGAAAAAAGTACCTGGTGGTTCTTCTGGTGGTTCTGCTGCTGCAGTTTCCGCTGGACTTTGTACAGTTGCACTAGGAAGTGATACAGGTGGATCAATTCGTCAGCCTGCATCTTTTACAGGAACTTACGGAATCAAACCAACTTACGGTAGAATAAGTCGTTATGGCTTAATCGCTTATGCGTCTTCTTTTGATCAAATTGGTGTGTTTGCAAATGATATGCAAGATACCGCTTTGGTAACAGAGATTATGGCGGGGAAAGATGCTTTTGATAGCACATCTTCTTCTTCTAAAGTTGATTCGTATGAGATACAAGTAGATAATTCTCCTCGAAAAATTGCTTACATCAAAGAAGCTTTTGAAACAGAGGGAATTCATCCAACTTTAAAAACAAAATTAGAAAACTTAATTGAGGAATTGAGAGCTAAAGGTCACACAGTAGAAGCTGTTTCTTTTCCTTATTTAGAATACATGGTTCCAACGTATTACGTTTTAACTACAGCTGAAGCATCTTCAAATCTATCTCGTTTTGATGGTGTTCATTACGGTTTCCGTGCTGAAAATGCTGTTGGTGTGGAACAAACTTATAAAACTTCTCGTTCTGAAGGTTTCGGAATGGAAGTAAAACGCAGAATTATGACAGGTACTTTTGTACTTTCACATGGATACTACGATGCTTATTACACGAAAGGACAACAAGTTCGCAGGGTTTTACAAAACAAAACAAAGGAGATTTTCGAAAATTTTGATTTTGTAATTACTCCTACAACTCCTTCGAGTGCTTTTGAATTAGATTCTGTAAAAGATCCGATTCAAATGTATTTACAAGACATTTTTACCGTACATGCTAATTTAACAGGAAATCCTGCCATCTCAATTCCTTTTGGAACAGATGAAAGCAACATGCCTTTTGGATTGCAAGTTATGGCCAAACCATTTGCTGAAAAGGATATGCTAAATTTCACAGCGTATTTGGACGAGCAATTGACTTCTTAAAACTTATTTATGCATAAATCAATAACACTTTTTTTAGGATTAATTCTTTGTCAAACGCTACTTTTTGCTCAATCAGGACAACGAAGAAAACCAAAACCTGTTGTTAAAGATAGTACGAGTAGCGAGGCTTTTTTATTGACAATTGAAAAATCCTTAGATGCTTTTTATGCTGAATTTGCGAATGATTCCAACTACGATTCCATTATAAACGCTTTAGAATACGAGGCAAATCAGGTTCCTGAAGTAAGTGATGAAGTAATCTGTGAACGATTGGAAAAAATGAACGAATTGTCTGAATTTCACTTGGATTGCAACCCAACAACAATTTCAGTAATTCGCTTTTTTCATAAAAACAGACGCAGTTTTATTCGTATTGCCTTAGGAAGATCAAAGCTATATTTTCATATGTACGAAGAAGCTTTGGATAAATATGGAATTCCAACTGATTTGAGATTTTTGTCTGTGATTGAAAGTGGCCTACGTCCACAAGTGAAATCTCCAGCGGGAGCACTTGGTTTGTGGCAATTCATGTACGGAACTGGTAAAATGTATGGTTTAAAAGAAAATTCATACTTTGATGAGCGCATGGATCCAGCGAAAGCCACGGATGCAGCTTGCAAATATTTGAAAAAACTTTACAGCATTTACGACGATTGGAATTTAGCTCTAGCAGCTTACAATGCTGGTCCAGGAAACGTAAACAAAGCTATTCGTCGTTCGGGAGGAAAAAGAACTTATTGGGAAGTTAGACCATTTTTACCAAAAGAAACGCAAGGATACGTACCAAATTTCATTGCTGCGGCTTATTTGATGACTTACCATGCGGAACACAATTTAGTGCCGATGGAAGCTAAAATTCACTACACACAATTAGATACAGTTTGTTTGTCTCGTGGAGTTCACATGGAAACCATTTCTCAATTAGTTGCGTGGGATATCGAAGAAATCAAAGTTTTAAATCCAGTTTATAAACGTAATTACATTCCACAAACGTTTCCAAGTCAGTGTATTACTGGTCCCTTAATGAAAATCGGAAAATTGGTTTCTTTGGAAGATAGTTTGTACAAGATTGAAAAACGTGTTTACGGAACCTCTAGTCAACCAATTGTCAAGGTAGTTGAACCAGTCATTGTTGCAGATGATACAGAAGATAATTCTAATACAGAAACCACATTGCCTTCGGACTATACATTTGTGAATCATAAGGTTAGAAAAGGTGAAACTTTAACTAAAATTGCGCAGAAATACAAGGTAACTAACAGCCAAATCATGGATTGGAACAAGTTACGTTCTACCAAAGTTCCAGTAGGAAAAATTTTAAAGATTGGTAAAAAAATAACGGTCGCAAACCCAACAATTACAGAAGAAGTATCAAGCAAAGATTCTATCTTGGGATTGGTGTTCTATGATTCTTTGGTTACGGTATATCACATTGTTCAACGCAATGAAAGTTTGGATCACATTGCAACTAAATACAAAGTTAAAGCGGATGACATCAAAAAATGGAATAATTTAAAAGACAGTTGGATTAACTTGGAACAACGTTTGTTGATTGTTACAACTATAAAGGTTTCTAAACCAGGAATGGTTTTAAATACACAAAAAGTTGACGTTCAACCAGAAAAAACTGTTAAAGAACCAACGAATCAAAAGAAATATTACACGATTAAATCTGGAGATTTATTCAATAGAATTGCTCAAAAACACGGTTTAACAACAGCTCAATTACAAAAGTTAAATCCAGGGGTAAAACCTGATAAGATTAATGTTGGCCAGAAATTGAGGGTGAAGTAATTAAGAAAACTTCAACCTAAAATATATTTTCTGAGCTTCTCGTTCCAAAATTAAATAGCACAGACTTTTAGCTACATGTTCGTTTTGTAAAATACTTAAGAATTTCTTTTCAGGCAAATCAATAGTATATAATAATTGTAAGGTTTGTCGCTCACCTTTTGCCATAATTTGCACTAATTTTTCTTGAACGATTGCTTGCAAATTGTCTAAAGAAAACACCTCCAAACCAAAACTTTCAGGAAAATCTATTTGAGAAACTGCAAAATCTTTAGCTATTTGTTTTTGAAGTAAAAGTAAGGCCTTTTCATCTTTAAAAAGAGGTAAAAGATGTTGCTCTGGTAAAAAATCCATTTTACTTTTTTTGTGAAAAACGTTTATATATCTTGATTAATATCATCAATAATATTGCGACTCCAAAAAAGCCAAGTGTTCCAGAAATCCAATTAAAACTAGACTTTAAAACAACTAAAAAAACAATTGAAACTAAAAACAACGTTGCTAATTCATTCCACAGTCTTAAATGTGTGGATTTCCATTTAAAAATATCATTTTTGAATTTCAACATTATGTTTTGACACAAAAAATGGTAAATTAAAAGTAAAGCAACGAAAACCAATTTAATCTGCATCCACGGCGCATACAAATAACTAGGATTGATAATGATCATCCATGTACCGAAAATCACAGATAAAACCATGGCAGGAGTTGTTATAATCCACCATAATTTCTTTTCCATGATGATAAATTGTTTGGACAGAATATTTTTTTCTACTTCATCTTTAGCTTGCGCCTCCACATGGTAAATAAATAAACGAACCATGTAAAACAAGCCAGCAAACCAGCTGACAACAAAAATGATATGAAGTGACTTTACAGTTAATAAATCCATGTTGTAAAATTACATATTTCTAAGCAAAGAAAAAGTCATAAATTTTCGGAATAAAAATAATACCTGCAATTACTAGTGAAAAAATTGAGGCAATCAAAACAACACCAGCGGCGGCGTCTTTAATGATTTTTATCTCAGGATGAATATTTGATTCAATTTTATCTGAAATACGCTCAATAATCGTGTTTAAGGCTTCAAAACAAATCACAAGAGCAGAACAAATCAATACCGAAATCCATTCCAAAGTTGAAATTTTAAAAAAGAAAGCAAAAGCAATTAAAATTGCAAGCAAATACAAATGGAAACGAATATTTTTGTCCTCTAGGATTAAAAAACTTAATCCTTGAAAAGCAAAAGAAAATCTTTTGAAGAACTTTTTCATTTTATTGTATATTATGAAGAGCTAGGAAATAATTGTTATAAATGTCAGCTCCCTAATCTCCCCCTCATACTTCGATATTTCGACATGCTCAATCCATCGCAGGCTCAGCATCCGGGGAGTAATAACTACTTTTCGGATTTTACCTGTCCAAAAACTATGTAACTATGTGGTAATTTTACACAAATCGTTCATCAGCTTCCATCACATGTCCACAAGATTTACAAGTTCTCATATCTTCTGAACCATAAAATTCTTTGAATCTTGAAATGAAGTCATGTTCGATGTTTTCTAGAGCAAATTCGTATTTTTTAAGTGGGAAATTACATTCTTCACAGTACCAATGCAATCCGTCAATCATTCCAGTTCCTTGACGTACACGTTCAACAACCAATCCAACCGTATTCTCTCCACGAATTGGAGAATGAGGAATGTTTCCTGGCAAAAGAAAAATATCGCCTTCTTTGATATGCACATCTTGTGATTTCCCATCAATTTGCACTTTAACTAAAATATCACCTTCAATTTGGTAAAAAAGCTCCTCACTTTCGTTAAAATGGTAATCTTTACGAGCATTCGGACCACCTACAATCATCACAATAAAATCACCAGCTTGTTTGTAAAGATTTTTATTTCCAATAGGTGGTTTCAGTAAATCTCTGTTTTCTTCAATCCACTGTTTTAAATTAAAAGGCATTAACATATTTCTATCTTTTTATTTGCACAAATCCATGTCCTGAAAGAGGATCTCCGTTTAATCCAATTCCCGAATATTTATAAAAGTAAGTTCCTTCTTCAGCATCTTTGTTTGAAGTAGTTTTTCCATTCCACCAAGGATTTTGTAAATTTCCTTCAAACATCAAATTTCCCCATCGATTGACAACAATAAATTCAAAACTAGTGAAGTTTTTAGGGTCCAAAGTAAATCCGGCATTGATAGAATCATTTTCATTTGGTGTGAAAATATTTATCTCATGCACTGATGGTTGAGTAAGAATTTCAAAGGTTTTAATGATTGTATCTGAGCATAAACTGTTAAAGGCAACCAATATAACTGTGTAAGTTGTTTGATTCGGATAAACCGAACTAATTGTTCCCATCGAAGTAACTGTAGAATCTAATCCATTACCAAAAGTCCATTCGTAAGTATCAGCATTTTGACTTTGATTCGTAAAAACAATTGATAAAGGAGTTGCCCCAATTGTGCTTCCGATAGAAAAATCCGCAATTGGTAATGCGATATTATCAATAAAAATACTATCTGAGCTTTCACAAAAATCATCGTCTACAGTTAAGTAGTACCAACCAGAAGCTACATTGCTAATGTTTGCATTTGCACCTATATTTGGGCCTCCACTTCCTGGTCCAGACCAAGCGTAATTAATTGTTCCAACTTCATTCGAAATAAAAGAATTGGCAGAGCCTGTATTCGCACAAATTAAACTTGGAAGTGCATTTAAAGAATCAATTCTAATTGGATCATTAATTGTAATACTTTTTATTATTTGAACTGTATCGCCACATTCTGTAATTACATCTGCAGTAATAGTTACGGTTTCCGAAGGTTCTATTAAATTATCAGTAAAAGTTGAAAAGGGCACTAATACCGTATCTACACCGATAGCAAAAACAATTGAATTTGGAATTGTACTATAATCTACTCCTGCAGTTGCAGTTCCCGAAAAGGCAATGTTTATTGTTAATTCAGTCGCTATTTGATCACTTGGTCTTGTAAAGATAAACTCTGCTTCTGTACAATTTTCATAAAAATCAGTCAATCCATCAACAGAGGCAAATATAAAGTCAACATCGGTTGAAGATAAAGAACCCGCCTCTAGGAAAACTCCTGAATCCCAAACACCATCTCCAGCGTCCGCGATAACAATTTTTAAGTGGTACGTTTGACCGCATTGTACTTGACTAATTGCTTGAAGTGGTAGTGTAAATCCGTCGTATTGAACTGATTGGCCTGCGGGATTTTCGTTGTTAAAATAAAATTGGCCATTTAAATCTTCATTAACATTGTCTATTGTAACAAATTGCGATGTTCCTGGAATTAAGGCTAAATTCTCTGCGTTATTAGCAAAGGGTCCATTGATTCCTGGCCCACTAATAAAAAATCCAAATCCGTCGTTTACACCTCCGTTAACGAATTCCATGTACTCTTCAGAACCAAAAACATAATTAAATTTTATGGTGTCAGATACAGGTACGAAATCAAATTCTAGTACAGCAGCATCGTAGGTATCATTGCTAGTTATAACGTCTAAATCTAAATCTCCAGGTTGATTATTATCTTCTCCGCTGCTCCCCGAATTATTTGGCCCTACTGCGTCTGCGATATTTCCAGTAGATAAGATTAGTCCACCAGGAAACCCTATGTTTGAACTAGTGCCATCAAAAGAACCAATAGAAATTGCCGCGCCAGAATAACTAACGTTCGAAATTTGAACTCCTGTTCCAGCTAAAATATTTTGAACTAATTGTTGTGGTGTTAATGAATTATTAACAGTTAATTGGCTATAAGCCAATATATTAATAAAAAGAAATAAAAAGAAAAATGTTTTTTTCATCATTCAATATTAATAGAGATGTGTAAAAATATAAAATTAAATTAACTTTATAGCAAATTTTTTAACCCTTTTTTAATTTGATATGGCAATGCTAAACACACAAGCTTACATTTCTGAGAATAAAGAAAAATTCTTGAATGAGTTAATTTCTCTCTTAAAAATTCCTTCAATTTCTGCTGATCCTGCTTTTGCCGGAGATGTAAAATTAGCTGCTGATGAAGTTGCTAAACAAATGAAATCTATTGGAATGGATAAGGTTGAAATTTTCCCAACTGCTGGACATCCAATAGTTTATAGTGAAAAAATCATCGATTCAAGTTTGCCAACAGTTTTAGTTTACGGACATTATGATGTGCAGCCAGCTGACCCTATCGATTTATGGACAAGTCCTGCGTTTGAACCTGTAATCAAGAAAACAGAAATCCATCCAGAAGGAGCTATTTTCGCACGTGGAGCTTGTGATGACAAAGGGCAAGTTTTTATGCATGTAAAGGCTGTCGAAGCTATGATTGCTAAAAATGAATTACCTTGTAATGTCAAGATGATGATTGAGGGCGAAGAAGAAGTTGGAAGTGTGAATTTGGGGACATTTATTCGCGAACAAAAAGAATTATTAAAAGCAGATATTATTTTGGTATCTGATACCGGAATGTTAGCAAATGATACACCGTCCATAACAACAGGCTTAAGAGGTTTGAGTTATGTAGAAGTTGAAGTTACTGGACCAAATCGTGATTTGCATTCTGGTTTGTATGGTGGTTGCGTGGCAAATCCAATTAATGCCTTGGCGGAAATGATTGCTTCTTTACATGATGAAAATCAACATATTACAATTCCTGGTTTTTACGATAAAGTGCATGAATTAAGCCAACACGAACGTTCTGAAATGGCAAAAGCTCCATTTAGTCATGAAAAATATTGTAAAGCTTTAAACATCAATGATGTTTCTGGTGAAAAAGGATATTCCACACCTGAAAGAGGCTCGATTCGTCCAACTTTAGATGTGAATGGAATTTGGGGCGGATATACGGGCGAAGGAGCAAAAACTGTCATTGCTTCCAAAGCTTATGCAAAAATTTCCATGCGTTTGGTTCCTGATCAAATGCCAGATGAAATTACAGAATTATTCCAAAAACATTTTGAATCCATTGCTCCTGCTGGAATTACAGTTAAAGTGCATCCACATCATGGAGGGGAACCAGTCGTAACTCCAATAGATTCGATTGCGTATCAAGCGGCAAGTAATGCGTATGAAACTACTTTTGGAAAAAAGCCAATTCCAGTTCGCAGTGGAGGAAGTATTCCAATCATTGCTCTATTTGAACAAGTGCTAGGTTTAAAAACTATTATGATGGGATTTGGTTTGGATTCTGATGCAATTCACTCGCCAAATGAGCATTTTGGATTGTTTAATTTCTATAAAGGAATCGAGACAATTCCTTATTTTTACTCAGAATACACAAATTTGATGAAAAAATGACGAAACTAATATATTTTTTAGTTGTAACTTTATTTTTAGTTTCTTGTGAATTCAAGGATATTGACTTTGAGGGTGTAGAAGATTATAAATTAGAGAAGTTTGAAAACAACGAAGCCCATATCAATTTAAAACTTAAAGTCAGTAATGAAAATTGGTTTGGAATCAAAGTAAAACCTTCCAAATTGAATGTCACGGCTGATGGAAAAGAAATGGGGACCTTATTTTTGGATAAAAGAGTCAAAATTAAAGGTAAAAGAAGTAATGCCTACGAAACTAAAATCAGATTTAAATTGGCTGATGGTGCAATGTTCTCTGCTGCGGCAATGATGTTAAAACCAAGTGTAAACCTTACCTTTGAAGGGAAAGTTAAAGGTGGTGTTTTTATTTTTACTAAAAAGATTGACATCAAACAGACAAAAACTATCAATCCAAAGGATTTTAAGTTGTTTTAGTGATGTTACCTGATTTTGAACTTATTGAAAAGGGAGATTACAGTTCTTTTTTAGAAGAAAACAATATAAAACGTTTTCATCACCTAATTCAGTTTTTGCAAGCTTTACCTTACGGGCGAACGAGCAAACGTGACGATTTTACCTTACAATTTCTAGAAAACTGTGGCACCTGCTCTTCAAAACATGGATTGCTGATGCAGCTTTGTGAATTGCATGAAGTCAAAGAAATTGAATTGATGGTTGGAATATTTTTGATGAATGAAGATTACCACCCAAAATTAAAACCGATTTTAGAGAAATATCAACTGAAATCAATTCCTGAAGCCCACTGTTATTTGAGACACGATGGACAACGTTATGATTTTACTAGTCCGAAATCAGATGTCAAACAATTTGAACCCTTTCTCGTGCGCGAACAGCGTTGTGATTCGCAACAAGTATTTGATTGGAAGCCGATGATTCACAAACATTATTTAGGTGGATGGTTGACAAGAAATAATTTGCAGTATTCCATTGAGGAATTGTGGGATATTAGGGAGGAGTGTATTTTAGCATTGAGTTAAAAAGAAAACCACCATAGGTAGCAACGAAGTTAATCCAGAACATTAATTGTATTCAGGACAATCTCCGTGCAAAAGATGGAAGCCAATTTGCAAGCTCTTTTAGACAATAAATGAGTCAATGGCTTACATCATATATGTAACTGGCTAAATTATTTAGTCTAACACATTTTAGATCTATAATTTAAAACAATTTTATGACTTAAATCATTTTTCCCTCTAAGAATAATCAATTTTTATTAGGTATTAAGTCATTTTATCGTTAGAATAAAAATTTCAACTTTGTATCATAAAATTATATTTATGAAACGTAATATTCTACTTTTATTGACAAGCATTGTCATTTCATCAATCAGCTTTAGCCAACAAAACACAGCACCAACTATGGCTGTTTCCATGCCTTCTATGCAAGGTATGACAATCACACCCAAAACTTGTTCAAAAATGCTTTTTCTCGAAACTACTAAATTAAATATGTTTCGCGTTTACGATGAATTTGATGTCCAAGAAATAGTTGCAAAATCTAAGGAATATCAGGAGGGATGTTTTGGCGTAAATTGCCTATTAAAATTGGGAAAAGAAATTGGAGTAGATTATGTGGTTACTGCGGGTGTTGATCGTTTTGGCTCAAAAATTATTGTTTCAATTAAAATTGTAGATGTTAAAAATAATTCCATTTTTAAATCCACTTTTAAGGAATTTTCAAATCAAGAGGACGAGTTACAACGAATGATTGAACTAACTTTACGTTCTATGTTTAGTCTTGAATTTGATAAAGAAACTGAAAATCAATTAAGCTTTAAAAATGATGTAATTACATCAAAAAGTCTAGGAAAAATAAATAACTCAGGACCTCGAGTAGGCTATGCAGTTCTAACTGGTTCCTTATACGAATTTGCCACAAGAAGCGAACAAGAAGGTGGGTTAGAAGCTATACCTGCTTTCAGTATGATAGGTTATCAGTTTGAAAAACAATATATTGGTACAGAAAATTTCTCTGCTCTTTTTGAAGGGATAGTAAACATTTCTGCACTTGAACAAGGTTATTTTATTCCATCGTTTGCGATATTAAATGGATTTAGAATTGGTAAATCTGGATTTGAAATTGCATTTGGACCGAATTTTTTATTTCAAAAAACATCTAAAGGTTTTTTTGACTCGAATAATTTATATGGAAACGGGAAGGATTATTATTGGACGGAACAAGAATATTACTCCTATGCAAACCAATTTATCGACCCTTTAAATCCAACGTCAGTACCTGAGCCTGCTTATGATATAAGTACATTTATGGATAGACGCGGTAGTACTAAACTTTCAGCGCGTTGGATAATGGGGATTGGTAGAACTTTTAAATCAGGTTCATTAAATATACCAGTTAATCTATTTTATTCATCTGCTAAAAAAGGTGGAATGGCTGGAATAAGTGTTGGTTTTAATGTGACTAAAAAGAAAGAATCTGCGAATTATACCAATTTAGAATAATTTGATTGATGATAGTTACATTCAAGTTTGTTAATAATTTGATTCAAATAAAGTAAATTTACGAATTCTCAAATTTTTCAAAATAGATTTTCATATCTGATATTAAAATCTTTACAACTTCCAATATAGAATTTATCCAATTTTTTAGATTGAAGTATATAGACATTTGCCATAATTTTCGGCTTTTAAAAAGAAAACCACCATAGGTAGCAACGAAGTTAATCCCGAACATCAATGACATTCAGGACAATCTCCGTGCAAAAGGTGGAAGCCAATTTGCAAGCTCTTTTAGACAAAAAATGAGCCAATTGCTTGACTCATAGTTTTCTTTGTGGTACCCGAGGCCGGTCCCGATAGCTATCGGGACGAACCGGCACTCAAATATACTTAAGCTTTAACTTTTCAATAATTTCTGGAAATGCTGATAAATTTTGGATATACACTTTGCTTTTCATCTTTTTAATATGATGCTCAATGGCTCTAGCTTGCAAATATGCTAAATCGGCAATGTCTAAAAATAATTCCCAGTCATCGGAATTCGAAGTATAAGAATCTTGAAAAGTTTTATTGATATGTTTCTCAAGCCTTTCGTGGAGATTTTGGCAACTTCCAATATAGAATTTATTCAATTTTTTAGAATGTAGTATGTAGACATTTGCCATAATTCAAGGTTTTTAAAAAAGAAAAATCCCGAACATCAATGACATTCAGGACAATCTCCGTGCAAAAGGTGGAAGCCAATTTGCAAGCTCTTTTAGACAAAAAATGAGCCAATTGCTTGACTCATAGTTTTCTTTGTGGTACCCGAGGCCGGAATCGAACCGGCACACCCGAAAGTACAGGATTTTGAATCCAGCGCGTCTACCAGTTCCGCCACTCGGGCATTTTTAATCCAGTTTCTACCTCCCGATAGCTATCGGGATCCGCAGTCTGGCAATCGACTTTTACTTTAAATCTGCCGTTTTCAAAAACAGATATTCTTAAAGTATTTGCTTGAAATCCGAAGATAACAATGCAATTTTGATAAGCAGTTGTTTAAATCTGAGGTGCAAAAGTAATACAAATTTTACATTTTTAAAAAGATTTCATAAAAAAATCAATAAATTTTCAAGAATTCCGTTTTCTTATCGTTATTTTGTGCTTTTAAGTTAATAGAAATGTCTAAAATTTTAATTAAAAATATCAAGGCCTTGGTTCAATGTGGAGAAAACATTCCCGCAATGAAAAAAGGTCCACAAATGAGTGAATTACCTCAAATCGAAAACGCCTTTTTAGCCATTGAAGACAATGTGATTGTAGAATATGGTTCCATGGAGGAATGGGGAGGAATTACAGATTGGCGAGGAGTTGACGTGATTGACGCAGAAGGAAAATACGTTTTACCAGCTTTTTGTGATTCGCACACACATACCGTTTTCGCTAAATCACGAGAAGAAGAATTTGTAGACCGTATCAAAGGATTAACTTACGAAGAAATTGCCTTAAAAGGTGGTGGAATTTTGAATTCTGCTCGCCGTTTGGCTGAAAAATCCGAAGATGAACTTTTTGCTGATGCAATTATTCGTGTTCAAAGACTTAATTCCTATGGAACTGGAGCCTTGGAAATCAAATCGGGATATGGTTTAAGTGTGGAAGCAGAATTGAAAATGTTGCGCGTCATTAAACGCATCAAGGAAAGCGTTACTTTTCCGATCAAAGCTACTTTTTTAGGCGCACATGCTTTTCCAAAAGAATACAAAGAAAATCACCGTGGCTACATTGATTTAATTATCAATGAAATGTTGCCAAAAATCGCTGAAGAGAAACTGGCTGATTACATCGATGTTTTCTGTGAACGCAATTATTTTTCCCTTGAGGAAATGGAAGAAATTTTGTTGGCAGGTAAAAAATACGGTTTAATTGCTAAAGTGCATGTCAACCAATTTTCAATAATGGGTGGTGTTGCGAAAGCCATTGAATTTGGAGCTTTGTCCGTCGATCATTTGGAAGAAATCTCAGATGAAGATATTACTGCCTTGAAAAACTCAAATTGCATGCCGACCTTATTACCAAGCTGTTCGCATTTCATTTCAATTCCTTTTGCTGACGCTAGAAAAATGATTGACGCAGGATTACCTGTAGCTTTAGCGAGTGATTTCAATCCTGGAACAACTCCAACAGGAAATTTACAAGTTGTGATGAGTTTGGCTTGTGTGAAAATGAAAATGACACCAGAAGAAGCCATCAATGCCTTGACGGTTAATGCTGCTTACGCTATGGGAATTTCTGAAACACATGGTTCTATTTCTTTAGGAAAAAGCGGAAATGTGATTTTAACCAAAGAAATTCCTTCTCTTGCTTACATGCCATATGCTTTTGGTGATAATCATGTAGAACAAGTAATTGGCTTATAATTGATGACAAAAAAACAAATTATACTTGTAAGTGTAACGAATGATTTAGTCACAGATCAACGTGTGCACAAGGTATGTATGTTTTTGCATGAAAATAATTTTGATGTAACTTTAATTGGTAGAAAACTAATTGATAGTCAAGACTTAAATAGAGTTTATAAAACGAAACGCTTTAACTTACTAGTTAACAAAGGAAAGTTGTTTTATGCATTTTACAATTGGAGATTGTTTTGGTATTTGTTGTTTCATAAAACAGATGTTTTGCTTTCAAATGATTTGGACACATTACTTCCTAATTATTTAGTTTCAAAAATCAAAAGAATAAAATTAGTTTATGATTCCCATGAATATTTCACGGAAGTTCCAGAATTAGTAAATCGACCAAAAGTTCAAAAATTTTGGTTGAGTATGGAAAAACGGATTTTTCCAAAACTAAAAAATGTATATACTGTAAATGAAAGTTTAGCTAAAATATACCAGTTAAAATATCATGTGCCAGTAAAATATGTGATGAATGTTCCAAATTATGAAGAAAATGAAATCATACAAAAAAATGAAATTTTTACTGTAATCTATCAAGGTGCATTAAATAAGGATAGAGGTTTAGAAGAATTAATTTCGGCTTTTCAATTTCTAGAAAACATCCAATTGTGGATCGCTGGAGAAGGTGATTTGTCAAATCAATTGAGAAAATTAACTCAAGAACTGAATTTAGAAAATAAGATCACGTTTTTAGGGAAAATTCCATTAGAAAAATTAAAATCTTATACCCAAAAAGGACATTTAGGCGTTTCATTGGAAAAAGGAACGAATTTAAATTATCAGGTTGCTACACCAAATAAGGTATTTGATTATGTTGCTGCAGGTTTACCTGTTTTGACCTGCGAACTTCTAGAAATCAAAAAAATTGTTGAAAGCTATAAGATTGGATTTACTATTCCGCATGTTGAAGGAAATTTAATTGCAGAAAAGATACAATGGATGACTGAAAACCCACAAGAATTGATGCGATTTGAGGAGAACTGTAAAATTGCTGCTAAAGAATTGTGTTGGGAAAACCAACTTAATGTTCTGAAAGAGTTTTTCTTACCTTAATTTATTTTGTTTTAGATGTTTGAAAACTTAGCAGATTAATAACAAACGTTTTCCCCCATTTTTTTCCATGGGTGCACGATGAATACACGGCAGAACTTCACTTTCTGGTGAATCAACCGCTAATCTCCATAAATGTCCAAGACCAAGATTTATTGCTTTGGCATTTGCTTTAGCTTGATAATGTAAATCAAAGAAATTTTCTTCTAAAAAGGCTTCTAAACTTTCTTCTGAGCCTTGAAATAGTTTTTTTAGTTCAGCTCTAATTTCGGGAACGAGTATTTTTTGTTCTGCATCAGCATTTGCTAAAATGTCACTTGAATTTCCATGATAAGTACATAAAAAAGTAGCTCCAGGAATTGGTGAGCGATCTACATGCCAAGAATATACATCAGTTGGGAAAAATGGATAACTGTCGTCTCTTTCATAATACTTGATGATATTGAGTGTTGGTTGTGCGCCGAAATCTTTCAAAAGTTCAAAATCTTTAATAAGTATTTTACGAGCAATATGACCTTCTTCGCTTAATTTAAGTTCACGAAGTTCTTCCAAATCGAGTTCAATCATGTTTTCGCTGAAGGTAAAAGAATGCACAATTTCCGCAAAATCACCTTTTAATTCACGTGACCAACAAATCGCATTTATTTCCCCCTGAAATCGCGTGGAAACCAATTCGTCAAAATTTGAAACTTGTTTTATGTGTTTGCATGGATTCATTGATATTTCAAAAATACAGTTTTTATTTTAACACATAGGCACATAGTTTTTGACGTGCTGGTTTTTTTTGATTCCTAAAGCATGTAAAGTTTTTATTCAAAAACCTAAGTGTTCTTATGCTTCTAAGTGGTAAAAAGAAACTATGTCACTCCTATGTTTGTAAAATTATTATTTTAGTGTAAAAGTGAGAAAGAATGAGAGCACGTATGTGGCTAAATAATCAGCAGATATATTCACACATAGAAATAGCCTCATTCTTTTTATATTTCTTAGAGTTTGAACAGAATG
>JBKCGI010000005.1:0-7013 GCA_046303515.1 Flavobacteriia bacterium
ATAAAAATTCTTTTTCAGCTTTTGTTAATGACTCATAACCCGATTTTGAAATTTTGTCCAAAATTACATCGATTTTTTCTTGCCTTTTCTTTTTATCTAGGTTAAATTCCTCATCTTTCATTCTTCTAACGTCTTTTTTAGGGCCAGTTTGTGAAGAAAATTTAAAAGTAAGGAAAAAATTTAGAATTTTCATCAATATGCGCTCAAATAGTGCAACTAAATTATTTTTACTCTGTGGATTCTGAGATGCAATTACGCCAATAATTGCTCCTCCAATATGAGCAAAATGAGCAGTGCCATCCTTTAATCCTAAACTTAAAAAATTTGTTATTAAGAAAAATAAACCTAAATAAATTATCGGAAATTGGATAATATTGAAAAATGACACCTGAAGTTTTGGTTTATAAAAAGCTAAACCAATGAATATAGCCATAATGGAACCAGATGCTCCAACTACAACAACTGGTAATTCTGCCAAGAGAGGAATAAAAGTATGAGCAGCAATTTCAATAAGTCCTCCAAATATCCCTCCTAAAACATAAACCGCTAATAATCTATTTCCAGAGAAAAATTGCTCAAACATTTTTCCAGCAAAATATAGCATCAACATATTGAAAAGGATATGTAAAATTTCAAAGTGGGAAAAAATACTCGTGAACAAACCCCAAGGTTTGTAAATAAACTGTTTAAAATCTGTTTGAAGCGTGAAAATATCAGCTAATACTAATTTCAGTTCAGTATTTTCAGATAAGTTAGCGATTGTATTTAAAATCCCAATTATTAGAAAAAAAATGACATTGATGAAGATTAATTTCATGTGCATTCCACCAAACTTATAATGGTGATTCAATTCTGATATAAAATTCCTATTATTTTGCATTTTAACCTTTTATTTTTTTTTAACAAATATTAATAGAACCGATCCTTCTTTTTATTCCAAATAAAGACTAAAATAAATCCAACAATTGCTCCTCCCACATGTGCTATATGCGCTACATTATCTCCGACTTTGTTTTGAAAAGAAAGATAAACCTCTAATAAAAAATAAACTCCGATCAAATATTTTGCCTTAATTGGAATAGGAGGGAAGAGCAACATCATTTCAGTATTTGGAAATAAAAACGCAAAAGCAGCCATCAACCCAAAAATAGCTCCAGATGCACCAACCATTGGAGTGTAAATTTTTGATGCATATTGAGTTAATAGAATCTTATCGTCAATGTTATATTCAAAATTGCTTTGAGTTAAAATACTATCATTCAGCTCATAAATATCATAACCTAATAACTGAATTTGGGATTTTAATTCCATAATTTGAAAAACACCAATTGAATTATATAAAGCAAATGCGCCAAGAGCTGCCGCAATGTAGAAAATAAAATATCTCTTTGGGCCCCAAATACGCTCTAAATGTCCACCAAACATAACTAACATAATCATATTAAAAAGAATATGAAAAAAGTCTGTCGGTGAATGCATAAAAAAGTGCGTTACAATTTGATATGGTTCAAAAAGTGGTGAGTTCAAATAATGTCCTCCCAAAATTCCCATCGAATCGATACCATTTTGTAACATTACCAAACTAGCAGCAAAAAACAAAATATTCAGAATCAATAAGTTCTTGGTTACAGTTGGTATATTGTTAAACATTTGAAACATAATTAAAAATTTTGTAAAAGTTCGTTGTTTGGAAGTGTTTTTAAAATTAGTTTTCCACTAGGACTGTATTGATGTTCAGCACACTGAAACAAGGATTCCAAAAGAGAATTTGCTGTTTCTTGGTTCCATGTATATTTTTGCTTTGCAGCAGCTTTAGCTATCGAATTGATAAATTCATGGGCAATTTCACCTTTGTCAATTTGTTGAATTTCAAGTTTTTGATTAATTAATTCAATGCAATTTTGAATTTGTTCGTTGTCCAAATAGGATGGAACAGCAACAAAAGAGATCTGTTCACCATCACTTTCCCAAACAAACCCCAGTCTATTCAAAGTTTTTTCATTTTCGGTCCATTTTGCTTGAGTTGATTGCTTAATATCTAAACTTATTGGAAAAAGTAATTGTTGAGAAACTAGTGGCGACGAAATGAAAGTTTGCATGATTTCATCGTACACAATTCTTTCCTTTGCTCTTCTAAAATGAATGAATAAAAGTCCTGATTTAACAGAAGAAATTAAATAATTTTCATGAAAAAGGAAAGCACTTTTTTTCGTTAAATTCTCTTCAAATGCAATTTCAGTCGGCGCATTTTGAACATCATCCTGGTTTTCCTCAATATTGTAAAACGAATTCCAATCACTTTGGGAGATTTCCTGATTTCCAAAAGCATTATTTTTCAAAGCAGGGGACAAACCACTGGAGACAGATTTTGAACTTGAACTTCCGCTTGAATGAAATGGATTAAATTCTCTATTTACTTGAATTTGAGGTTCTACAACTGGCTTGTTTTGCATTTCCCACGGAAGATCAAAACTCGTTTCTTGCTCAAAATCTAAAGTCGGCACAATATTAAATTTCCCTAAACTTTGTCTGACAGCACTTTTAAGAATTGCATAAATTTGTCTGTCCTCCTCAAATTTAATTTCAGTCTTAGTTGGGTGAACATTTACGTCAATTGCGGCAGGATTTATTGTCAGGAAAATAAAATAGGAGGGAAAGGTTTTACTCGCTAGCAAGTTATCATAAGCTTGAGTCAAGGCATGATTGAAATAGGAATCTTTAAAAAAACGATCATTAACAAAGAAATACTGTTCTCCACGAGATTTCTTGGCGAATTCTGGCTTCCCAATAAATCCCTCAATTTTTACGATGTCAGTTTCTTCGCTAATTGGCACAATTCTATCGTTGTAAGCACGGCCAAAAATATCGACAATTCTTTTTCTTAAATTACCTTCTTCCAAGTGATAAATTACAGTATCATTGTGAATTAGAGAGAATTTAAGATTTGGATGCGCTAAAACAATTCTCAGGAATTCGTCTTCAATATGTCCAAATTCAACAGCATCTGATTTCAAGAAATTTCTTCTTGCTGGAACGTTGAAAAATAAATTTTTGATTGAAAAAGAAGAACCAATCTTACAGGTAACAGCTTGTTGGTCAACAACATTCGAACCTTCAATAGAAATTTCAGTTCCCCATTCTTTATCTGCTTGTCTGGTTTGTAAATTTACATGCGCAATTGCCGCAATTGATGCTAAAGCTTCCCCGCGAAATCCTTTTGTTTTTAATGCAAATAAATCATCAGCAGAATGCAATTTACTTGTAGCATGACGTTCGAATGCCATTCGGGCATCAATTTCTGTCATACCACAACCGTTGTCTACAATCTGAATTAAGGTTTTCCCAGCATCTTTAATGAAGACATCAACTTTTGTTGCGCCTGCATCTATAGCGTTTTCAACCAATTCTTTGATAACAGAAGCTGGCCTTTGAATAACTTCACCTGCAGCAATCTGATTAGCAATATGATCAGGAAGAAGGCGAATAATGTTACTCATAGTATTGATACAATAATTTTACTACAAAAATAGCAAATTTTGTACCTAAGCGCAAATTATGACAAAATTTCAGTAAAAGGATTTACTTTTTGACCCATTTAAAATTTTGCACACCATTACTTGTCTTAATTTCTATAAAATAAACTGATTTACTCCAATTTTCAGTATTAATTTCAATTTTATCTGAATTAAAAACAAGCTCATTAGTGCTAATATTTATTATTTTTCCATTTAAAGAAATACATTTTATTTCCTCAATTTCTAAATTGGATGTTTTTTCAATAAAAAGAAGATTCTCACCTGGGTTTGGCCAAATTTTAACTTGATTTTCAATTGAAGATTCGTAAACATTTAGATTGTCAATCGAACCATCACAATTATCATCAATACCATTGTCCAACTCAACAGCATTTGGATGAATTAAGTTATTATTTGGCTCGCAATCATCATTTGAAGCTACAAAACCTATTGGTGGATTACACGCATAAATAGCATCAGAAGTGTAAAAACCGCCTCCATAATAGTAATTGTAAGTTAAGGTTTCAAATCCATGTCCATCTCCATCACTATCAACAAACCACATAGTTTGCATTCCGATATCTGGGTCGGAATCATTGCAATCCGAAGGATTAGTTACAAATCCATCTGGCAAAGTATTTCCTATACAAATTTCTTCTCCATTTCCAGCACCATAACCATCTAAATCTGAATCTACGTATGCCCATTGACTATAGAAGACATCAGGGTCTGAATCATCGCAATCTGAGTTGTTAATTGAATAATTATTCGGTATATTCAAACCTCTGCATACTGTTTGACTAAGACCTGTTCCAAATCCATCTCCATCGCTGTCAACATATAATTGCGAGGTATACCAAATACCTGGATTATTATCATCACAATCTGTATTATTGGTAACATAGCCCGCAAGTGTACACGTCACTGAAATTGATGAATTATTAATGTCTCCATATCCATCATTGTCTGTATCCAAATAAAAGGTTGTTCCACTCATGTCTTGAGCAAAAAACTCTAAAGTTTGCGAGGTAGTATTTACACCAAAAAAATCAACATCCCCATCATTTTCAATATCACCAATATTCAAATTATGCAAGCTTCCAGCTGGATTAATACAAAATGGATTGCTAATTGGAACGCTAAAACTTGGTAAATTAGGTGTTCCGGTATTCTCAAAATAAATTAAATCTGGTTCAAATGTACTAACCAAAAAATCCATATCGTTATCCTGGTCGAAATCTACAAAAATTCCATTACCGAATATATTTACAGTCTGAGTAAATCCGAATGGATTCATTACCGAATTTGCAAAGGTAGGAGAGGAGTTCGATCCTGTATTTTCGTGAAAAATCAATGAATTATTTGAATTTGATACAATGTCAAAATCGGCATCATTGTCTAAATCTATAAGTGTTTTTTTATTGGAATCACTTGTTAAACCAAAAGGATTATTTACTCCACTTGCAAAGTTTGGCACTAAATTCGTTCCCGTATTTTGCCAAAATCTAATTCCACTTGTTGAATTCACAAATAAATCCAAATCTGAATCACCGTCAATGTCTTTAAGGATTGGAGAAGCAATTAAAGAAGCAGAAGAGCCTATGGTAACATAATTAAAGACATCAAAAGATGGAGTGTCGGCAGAACCTATGTTTAAAATATAAATTACATTATTTAAATTTACTGGGTTATAAAAATCTGCTTTTTGATTTATCATTAAATCTAAATCTCCATCCGAATCAATATCTACGGCAGTTGTGTACAAATCAGAGTGACCACCAATACTTGCAACCTCATTTTGGTAAACAAAATTTGAAACACCACCAACAACTTCATTTTTATAATAACTCAAAGAACTATTACCTCCACTATAAATTGTATATCCGTAATAACCATAGCCACCTCCATAATAGTTGTAGTATCTACCTTTTCCGCTTCTCAATAAGTCCAAATCACCATCATTATCCAAATCAATAAAATAATCTTTACTTAGTGTTGAAAATGGATTAGTTTGGGATGGTAAAAAATGCTGTGCTTTAATTTGATTATCACTTATAGAAGCTAAAATCAATCCAAATGTTAATGCAATTTTTTTGAGTTTTCTGCCTGAAACAACAAATTTCAATTCATTAAATAAATTTTTAATTTTATTTTTTAACTGAAAAATTTGATTGGCATTATTATCTGTAAGATGCGATAAACTCTCAAGTTTGATAACTGAGTTTTTCAATATTCTTAATTTTCGTGCAAAGTAGTTTTTCTTCATAAGTGAGTAATTAGTGTTTCAAATATAAAAGTAAATTTTTAATTTCCAAATATTTAGAAAAAAAAATGTTAGGTAAGGAAATTGGTCAAGAAATAAATTATCTGGTTAAAACAAGTAATTAACTAATTGCAAATTGACTCTATTTAACATAATATTAATTATGAGACAAATTATAATCAAACAATAAGAGAGTGTGATTTAAATGATTCATCGTCTGTTTAAACACTACAATTTAACAGCAATTGTAATTAATTATAATCTTTAAATTCAAAAATGTATTTTGTTCCAATTTCATTTTCTCTATTAAAAGATCCATTTAATTGATCCGTGAAGATTTCAATTAAATATGTTCCAAAATTTCTTGTGTAAATATTGTTAAACCATTTTCCAGAATCTTTGTAAATCATAATTAATTTATCGTTTTGAATTTTTAAGTCAATGTCAATTGATCCAGAATTCTGTTCGCTAAAAGCATATTTCAAACTATTAGTGAATAATTCATTTAAAATTAATGCTAAAGGGATTATTGGGCGAATATCTAATTGTGTATCGTTACATTGAATATTGATATGAATTTCTTTATCTTTTATAAAAATTCTTTTTAATTCTTCTCCTAAATTTTGGATATACGCTGTTAAATCAATTTCCGCCAAATTTGGATTTTTGTAGATATGCTCGTGCACCATCGAAATTGAATTTACACGTTCGATGGCTTCTTGAAGCGCTTCTTTTACTTCTTGATTGGTGTGTGTATTGGCTTGTAAGCGCAACAAACTAATGATTATTTGTAAATTATTCTTTACGCGATGATGGATTTCTTGTAGCAGAATCGTTTTATCATCATTTTGTTTGTTAACCTTGTCTAAAGTTTTAGATAACTCTTCTTCTATGGATTTTCTCTGATTTATTTCTTTTCTGAGAATCTTATTGGAAATAAAAAAAATTAAAATTATTACCGCCAAAATAATACCGACAATTATGAAAAAACTCCTTAATTTACTATAGTCATATTCTTTTTTAACGTTTATTTCGGTCCATCTTGAAAAAATTTTATTTCGTTCGTCCTTACTGATACTTTGCAAGCCTTTTTGAATAATATTTCTCAGAATAATTTGATTTTTAGGAAAAGCAAAAGCTACACTATAATCCTGATAATGGGTGTAGTCTGCGATTGTAAGGTCAGTAGAACTTGTCTCATTGATAAAATACGAAATTGTGCCTAAACTACCAAC
>JBKCGI010000006.1:0-15306 GCA_046303515.1 Flavobacteriia bacterium
TGTGATTACGTTTGCGTTCACGAAACGATTTGCACTAATGTTTTGGTTCAAAATATCGTAAACATGAACAGTGGTAATTAAATTTTGATTTTTCAAGAAGCTTTTTGCAATCGAAGCATTCCAAATGAAGAAATTCAAATCATACCCTTCTGCTCTTTGAGAATTTATAGTGTAATTTGCATCCGTTTCAAAGAAAAATCCTTTAGGTAATTTTAATAATAATTTAGAATTATAACTTTGACTAGAATATGGTAAAATTGATTGCGTGCTAATTGTACTTGAAGGTGAATTATATGAATATCTACCTCCAATAGAAAATTCTAATGAATCCTTTTCAATTCTAAACTCTAAACCTCCACCAATATTTTTATTTGTGGTGATGTTTTCCAAAGTGTTGATGTAACTTTTTGTTTTTGAATGTCCCATGTTAACATTAGGGAAAATCTCAATTAATTTTTTAAGGACAGGAAAACCTCCTCCAAAACTTAAACTAGAAGAAGTATTTCCATCTACATTTATCGTTTGTGTTTGTGTTCTTCCAAATTCATCAAATACTGTTGAATTTCCAAATGCATCATTTGTTATTGAATGATTCAAATTAGACCAAAAATGTGTACCAGATAAAGCTTTATATGTATTGTATGAAGCAGAAAAATTATGCACATAATTTGGTCTTAAATCTGGATTTCCTTTAACCAAACGGTTTGGATTCGTATTATCTTGCACAGGTTGCAATTGATTGATAGATGGTTGCGAAGAATTTGTATTATAATTCATCACAAAACGATTGTGTTGAGAAATTTTATACACATATCTAGCTCTCGGTAAAAAATTTGAAACATCTTGATTGATAATCGTATCTAAAAAGAAATTTTCATTGTCTATCAATACATTTCTAAATCTCACACCCCCAGAAAGCCTGTGTTTTTTATGTTCATAGATCAATTGAGAACCAATTCTATTTTGCATTTTTTTGGTAACAAAACTATTTGAAAGTGTATCTACCAAATCATCATAGGATCCATTCAAATAATTTTTTGTTAACTTCGATTGATTATTCAAATTGGTGTAAAATTCATATTCCACTTCCAATTTCAATTTCTTTCCTAAAGGTTCGATAAAAGATGCGTTTGCAGTATGCGACTTAGAAGTGGAAGCATTTTCTTTGGATTGATCTGACCTTAAAGTTCCAAAACCTGCCACGTAGCTCGTATCTAGAATATTCAAATTTCCATTTGAGCTGTTATCCTCGAAAGCAAAACGATAGGATGAAGTCAATTTTCTTCCCTTTTTCTTAAAATCTTTTCTTAAAGTTAATTTAGATGTCAAATTTGAACCCTTTGCTTCGTTACTATTTGTTACGATAGTTTTACGGGATGATGCAAAATCTTCAAAAAGGAATTCAGTGCTGTCTTTGGCTAAGGTAGATGAATAATTTAATCCTGCATTTGTTTCCAATTCTAAAGTCGTTAGAGAATCCAATTTATGTGAAAACTTGAAATTTAATGTATGTGATTCATTTTTATCTTCTGTCGTACTGTTCAAATCAGTAACGTAAGATGTGTCAGTCAAGAAATATTGCGAACGATTCGTTTTTTGTGTGTTTAAACCGCCATTACTGTAAGTGTAATTTATATTTAACTCTGTCTTTTTAGATATTTGATCATTGTAATAAATCCCTGATTTCAAAGTTGTTGGGATCCCATCTCCTTGATTATTACTAAAATTCCAGTTCCAATTGTCATTTTCTTCATCAAAAAAGTTTCGTGAAGTCATTCCATATTTATACATGTCTCTCCACTCCAAACTTGATTTCATTGTATTAGAAGCCAAGGTGAAAAAAGAAATTTTTTGCGTTTTATTAAATTTATTTGCTAAAACCTCTCCTTCATAAAAAGGTTTGCTCATGGTAGCACCAAAATCTGAGGCTCCAGAAATTTTCCCGAAGTAACCTTTCTTGGCGTCATCCTTGAGTTTTAGGTCGAGTACTTGAATGGTTTCACTATCATCAGTAGCGTTTTCATCTTTCTTTTCGTATATCTGTACCGTTTCAACTCCATTAGCTCCTAAATTTCGAGTTGCCATGGTTGGATCAGCTCCAAAAAATTCATCTCCATCCACTAATACTTGCTGAATATCTTTACCTTGCGCTTGTATAGATCCGTCAGCATTAACTTTAATTCCAGGTAATTTCTTTAACAAATCTTCTACTACTGCATTTGGTTTTGTTTGAAATGAATCCGCTACGTACACCAAGGTATCACCGCGGTAAAAAACAGCTTCCTTGTACGCGTAAATAACAACTTCTTTAACCAATTGTGTTTTTGGTGCAACAATAATACGTTTGATGTCAAATTCATAATTCGTTTTACTTCCGATGATATAAAATGAACTTTCATTTAAACTTGGATGTGAAACAATTAATTGCAAGGTGTCGATTTCCAAATTGGTAAAAGAAAAATTTCCAGCAGCATCAGATCTTCTGAAATCAACCATCACAGAATCGGATATTCTAACCAACATTGCAACAGCATTTTTCAAAGGTTTTGATTGACCACCAAGTGTATCTTGCACATTACCTTTTATTGTCATTTTCTGAGAAAATGAAAAAAATGGCAATACAAAAATTAAGAATGATAAATATAGTTTTTTAGTCATGATGAGTTTTACATTTCAGGCTACAAGTTTACTAAACTTTTTAGGACTAAAAATGTTAAAGTTTGTAAAATCATGATTTTTAAGTATGAGCGGTAAAATTACTTTCAAAAAAGTGATTATGCTTCATTAAACTCCTCATACAAAACACCTTCCTTTAAAGCGCAAGGAGTTACAAATGTTTTTTGAATTGAAAGAGAATCCATGACCCATTGTGTTTTTATGGCCGCAATCGGAGCCATTTTTCTCCTAATTGGAATAATATACGGATGTTCGTCTCTTTCTTTTTGTGAGGAAGAAATAATCCACGTTAAGATTGTTTTCAATTCATCAATTGGAAATTCAATCGCATTCAAATGCTCCTCAAATTCCTCATGATGAATCATTTCATAAAAGGTTTCAAAACTTCCTGAAGCTCCTATCAAAATTGCACAATTTTTTGCTTTAAAAAAGGAATTTGTTTTGCGTTCTAACCAGTCCTTTATTGTATTAACATCGTGCTTAGAATATGGGTCTTGACACTTTAATTCTTGATAAATTCGAGAAACACCAATGTTAAAACTTTCTTTAGCTATAATTCCCATTTTATCTGCAAAAATAAATTCTGTGCTACCGCCACCAATATCCATGATTACGCAAGGTTCATCAAAGTTATATGACCATTTCACTCCTTTGTAAATCAATTCGGCTTCTCTTTCACCAGAAATAATTTGGATTTCAATACCAGTTTGAGTCAAACATTCATTCAGAAAATCCTGGCTATTTTTTGCTCCTCTCAAGGCTGAAGTTCCAATGGCGAGAATTCGCTCCGTTTGAAATTCATTGCATTTTAATTTGAAATGAACTAAGGCATCCATTCCGCGCTTAAATGCATCTGGTGAAATTAAATCATCATTAATTCCTCCCATCCCTAGTGCAACACCAATTTTTTCACTGTGAATAATTGTAAAATTCAACTCATTTTTTTCAGCGATGAGTAAATTAAATGTATTCGTTCCAAGATCAATTACGGCTACTCTATGCACGTTTTATCCATTTAAAAATGTGTTTCAAAGACAAACGATGACCAAATTGGAGGATACCGTTTTTATACAATCTGCCAGAAACAAATAACATCAAAATGAAGGAAACAATTAAAATCAAAAATGAAATAAACAATTGATAAGCTGTGCCATCTGCATATCCACTTGCAATTTTTACCATGCAAACAACTGGTGAAGTGAAAGGAATATAACTCAAATACACACTCAATTGCTCATTTGGATGTTGAATCACATAATATCCAGAATAAAGTGCGAAA
This sequence comes from Flavobacteriia bacterium, assembly GCA_046303515.1. GTDB lineage: Bacteria > Bacteroidota > Bacteroidia > Flavobacteriales_D > Crocinitomicaceae > M2408. Next base: position 3,956 of record JBKCGI010000006.1, read on the forward strand.
ATTAAGATGCCTATCAAAGGCAAAATAAATTGTTGTCCATCACTTTCAGAACCTGACAATGCACCCAAGGAAGCAAAAAATGTGGCATAAAACAAATAGGCAAAAATGAAAAACATACCGAAGTAAAATAACATACTTCCATACTGAATGCGATTGTAAATTAATTCTACAAATTGATTGTATTCTTGTGCCCTAAAATAATTTTCTTGAAAGCTTACATTTTTCATTTCAGCTGTCATTTGGGTAATATTCAAATTGGAGGCATCCATCATGTCTGGAAACAAATTTTCTCGCATAAAATATAATCCCAAACCAATAATAATTGACCAACAAACAAATTGAACTAAAGCTGCCAAACCAATACCTAAAATCTTACCTAAAAGTAATTGTCGTGGATTTAAACTCGCTAATAAAACTTCAATTATACGATTTGATTTTTCGATACTTGTACTTCGTAAAATTGTCATCCCGAATAGGAAAATGAATAAAACAATTACAATTCCGAAAAAATAACCCACCCAAGGGCTTAAATCATTGGTTTCATTTTTAGGGTCAAACGCATTTTTTATTGAAATTTGAATCGGTTGTTTGAGTTGACGAAATTTTGAAATACTTAAATCTGTAAATTGTTTCACTAAAATTTCTTCCAACCTGCGCTCAAACTGATATTGAATCAAAGAAATCTTTTGCTGACTTGGTTTTTCCTTATAAAATAAAAAAGCCGATTTATTGGTAAACACTTTCTCATTTACTTCCAGCAAAGCATCAAATTCTTGATAATCCTTGTTTTTGGCAAAATCTTCAATTTCAATGTAGTCGTTGGCAAAGTAATAATGCATGGCTTTGTCTTCATTTGCCATAATTTTATTTTCCAAAATGCCACCTCGGTCTGAAATTAAAATCTTCCAGCTTTTCTTATTTGTTCCACCTAGTGTAAAAAGTAAATAAACTAAAGTTAGAACCAAAAGTGGACCAATAATAGCCATGAACAAGAAAGATTTTGAACGCAATCTCTCTTTAAATTCTCTTGATGCAACTAATATACTTTTCCTCATAATTTTAACATAAAAAAGCAAATCATAAGCCGGGTTCTGTTTCACCAAACACGAGTGTTTAGCTTAACTGTCATTTCTCTAGCCCTGAAATCACTCTCAGGATCAATCGACCTACCCTCTGAATCGGGCGAGCAGCCCTTAGCCAATTTCTTGGCACTTCAGTTTACATGGTCTTTCAGTCCGTAAGGTTTACCTTGCTGCCAATGTCGCCATTAACACGGTGAGCTCTTACCTCACCTTTTCACCTTTTCCTTCGTAAAACGAAGGTAGTTTTCCTTTCTGCGGCACTTTCTGTACACTGACTTTAAAATCAGCATCCTACCCGTTAGGTAGTACGGTGCTCTGTACTGCCCGGACTTTCCTCTCCTCACCAAAAAGCGAGCAGCGACAGTTGATTTGCTTTACACAAACTTACATATATTTTTCCATTTACAACCATTTTGTGCAAATGAAAAATTTAGGCATAAAAAAAGTGCTTAACAAATTGCTAAGCACTTTCTGAAAATTAATTTATTAATTAAGGTCTTGTAGAAGCGATCAAGGTAACAAAACCGTGAATATTTACTTCAACGTCATTTTTCAAGACACCTTTCAATTTGTAGAAATATGTTCCATCGTTACATAATTTTCCACTTTGCTGATCAATACCATTCCATAAGTAACGTCCTTTTTGTGGATCTCTCACACCTTCGTAAACAACATTACCCCAACGATTCACAATTAAGATTTCAAAATCTTTGAATACGTCAGCGAACAATTGTAAATCAGCATTTGGTCCATCTGAACCAAAACCTGTAAACACGTTTGGCATTTCGAATTTAACATCAATTGTAAGTGGTAATGTCATATCATCTGAACATCCTCTGTCATCTGTTACCAATAAAGTAACAAATATATCTCCTCCAACATAGTATTGGTGCGTAACATTTGAACCTGTATTCAATGTACTATCAGTTCCATCGCCAAAAGTCCAAACCCATGATGAAATATTTCCACCAGTTGAAACTGATCCGTCAGGATTCATGGTAACTACTGTTCCAAGGTTAACAACATCAGGACTTAAAGTGAAGTTTGCTGTTACACCATTAGGTTGGATTGTTACAGTGTCCACGTAATTTACAACACAACCTGTTCCATCAACAACAGAAAGTATTGGATAATAAGTCTGAACACCTGAATAAGTGTGATTAAATGCGTTATCAGCTTCGTCAGCACTAATAACAGAACTTGCATCACCTAAATTCCAAGACCAAGAAACAACATTATTTGGATTGGTAACTGCAAAGTCAAATGTTTGTCCACATACAGTTGCACTAGAAGTAATAAGTGGCAACGCAGAAGGTCCTTGAATAACTAAATAATCATCCACAAACATTGTATCAATACAACCAATTGCATCTTGAATTATTAAATATAAATCATATGTTCCAGCAAATAAATACTGCATACCATTTGGACTTGCTTGTGTTGAAGTTACTCCATTATTATTTCCACCAAAATAAGGATCAGTTAAATTTTGATTTAAACCTAAATGCCATTGTGTACTTGTTATGGCGTTAACTGACTGAGAGGTATTTGTAAAATTAACAACTACAGGAGGACAAACAAAATTACCGTCTGCGTCTGTTGCAGAACCATTTTTGAAATCTGTAAAATCAGCAACTGGTTTAGAAACAGTAACTGTTTGAACAGCAGATGTATCAGGGCAACCACCAGCATCAATTACAATTAATTGATAAGAATATGTTTGTGACAAACCAGCACTAGTTAAGGTATTAGATAATACTGGTCCTGTTCCATCAGGTGTAGCATCGATCCCAGTATTGAAGAACCAAAATCTTTGCATAGGCTGTGCACCACTTGAATTATCAATAGCATCTACAGTTGTTCCATTACAAACGGATGGAGGAAGAATGAAATCTGCTTGTGGCTGTTGAACATTCGCTGTTACACTCACAGGAGCTGATTGACATCCAAAACCATCAATTACAAACAAAGAAAAAGTTGTAGTACTATTAATTTGTGAAGACGGTGAAGGGTTATAAACACTTAAAGTTGGATTTGTAACCGTCCCTCCATTTGGAGTAATTGTCCAATGGAACGCATTACTTGCTGCCCAGTTTGCAGTTGCAGGTCCACCAGCACCAAAACTACCAGCAGGGTGAGTAGAAGTATTCGTTGCAGTAGATGTGTATTCAATACCAATACAGCCATCAACATCATCCAAGGTAAAACTTGCGACAGGTAGAGCAAAGGCAGTAATATGATCCGTTGCTGTTGCTTGACAACCTACAGAGTTTGTTGTAGTTAAAACTACATCGTAATCACCAGGAACAAAATATGTATGTGAAAAAGTTTGATTCACGGTAGAGCCACTTCCTGTAACAGTACCACCACTAATCATATCAAAAGAATAAGATAATGGAGAATGAGGTTCAGTTTGAACAGTTGGAACTCCATGTGTACCACTTGTTGATGTAAACTCAAAAGGAGTATTGATACAAACTGAATCAGGTCCCGCTATATCAAACACATAATCAGTTGTTATCCAAGAAACATGTACAGTTGTAGATGTACTATCTATACATTCAGTACTTCTATTTTCAATAATTTGCCAAACTGTGTACGTACCATATTGATTAAAGGTATGTGTCGTAGCACCTTTATCTGCATCTTCTAATAACGCATCATCTTCTATTACTGTATTTGCTGTTCCATCATCCCATTTATATGTCACAACTACATCATCTCCAGCTTGATCTGGCACTGTTTCTAAGTTACTACCAAGAGGAGGAATTAAACTGTGAGTTATTGTTCCAATATGTCCATATATTGAAGCTAAATCATCTACAGTCACAACTTTACCTAATGCACCTGGATTTTGAGCTGGATCACAGAAAAGTAAAGTGTCGAGTTTAAATCTTGATACAGGTGCTTTGATATACAAGTAATCCACTATTGTATCAGATGATTTACAACCTCTAAAATCAATTTGCAAAGCCACATCTGTCGCATAAGCAATATTCAACATAGTATCAGGGAAGATTTTTAATTTTATAGAATCACCTGCTTCTGGTGCATTTTCAAAACTCCAAAAATAAATTAAATCAGATGGATCATGCTGGCAATCGATAACTGTAGTACTATGTAAAGTAATTGGTTTTTTGATACACTGTAGTAAAGTATCACCTTCAAAACCAACATTTAACGTTGTTCCCACTTTGATTTCAGTTCCTTGAACAGTATCTCTACATCCATTAGCCATTGCAATTACTAAACTTGGTGTGTATTTACCACACATGTAATCATGGTTAACGTTTGCGTTTGATGCATTAATAACATTTGGAGTTCCATCATCAAAAATCCAAGTATAACTAACTATTGGACCTGGAGCTGTTGAACCAGAAGGATTCAAAGTTACATTTTTAGGCTCACATAAATTGTTTTCAGTTATTGTGAATGCTGCAACTGGTGATGTCAAAACGATTGGCCCACCTGAAACTGTTGCTGTACATCCATTTGCAGTCATTGTAAGAGTCGGAGAAAAAGAACCGTTTCCAGTGTAGGTATGACAAGGTGAATTTTGACCAGTAAAATTAGGTGTTCCATCACCATAAGTCCAAACAAATGTAGTACCTGGAGCAGAGGTATTTGTAAAACAAGCTGTCAAAGGAGCACAACCTGTAGTTGCGTCAATAGTGAAAGAAGGAGTTGGCTTAGCTACAACTGTAATTTGTGCAGTAATGAAACCATTACATCCAATACTTGTATTACCAGACTGTAAAGTTATATCATGAGTTCCAGCTGGGAAAGAAATAACTGGATTTTGTGCACTTGATGAAGTACTAGAACCATTCTCAAATGTCCAGTTCCATGTATTTGCACCAACTGTCGAGTTATCCGTAAATTGCAATGGTTCACCTGCACACAAATTTCCTGTAGGAAGGATAATTGCTGCATCAAAGTTCGATACGTTCATTGTTCTAAAAGCAGTGTCTTTACATCCTGTTACAGCATCTGTAACAATCAATTGTACATCATAACTGCCAGCAGTATTATAACTCATCAATGGAGGGTTGTCACCATTAAAGGTAGCAGGATTTCCTCCTTCAAATGTCCAAGCAGCAGTTACACCAGGTACTGGATTTGTGTTACTGTAAGTAACTCCAAAAGGAACTGTACAACTATTAACAATTGCATTAATACCTGCTGTTGGTTTAGCACTTACCGTTAAAAACCCGAACTCTTGCGCCACACTTGTTGTTCCATTTTGGTGCTGATTAATGATACTGATATCATATGTTCCAGGAGTACACAAAGGAAGAATCTCATTTGTCCCAACATTCGTTGTATCAGCGATAACACCGCCTGGACCAATAATACTCCAAATTGTGCGAACAATTGGAGAACCACCTGCAGTCGAAGTTGAACTAGACAACGTGGCATTATCACAGGCACAAATTGTTTGATCAGGTGAAGTAATACGAGCTACTGCTTGTGATGAAGCGTAAAAGCTAGCAAATACTACTAAAAAAGTTAAAATTTGTTTCATAATTTAATTATTGAAGTTTTCAAAGTTATAAACATAGACGCTATTCTACGCAGAAAAGTGACAAAAGTAAACAAAGTTTTTTATTTAATTCGACTAATTTAATATTTTGTACGATTATTTGAATTATTTTATAGATATAACTTAAATATTGTTTTTAGTACATATTGGTAATTTTACTTATTCATCGATGAAAATTCATTTTTTGGAATCAAAAATTGTTAATAGAGCACAATTTTATAGTTATCTTTGTCCCAAAAAAGATTTATGCTTGAAGTAGGAATAATAATGGGTAGCAAGTCAGACTTACCAATCATGGAAGAAGCTGCTAAAATACTAACTCATTTTGGAGTAAGTTATGAAATTAACGTTGTTTCGGCACACCGCACTCCTGAATTGATGCTTGAATATGCTCAAAATGCTCATAAACGAGGTTTAAAAGTGATTATTGCTGGGGCTGGTGGTGCTGCGCACTTACCAGGCATGACTGCTTCCTTAACTCCGCTTCCTGTAATTGGTGTACCGATTAAATCTTCTAATTCTATCGACGGATGGGATAGTATTTTGTCTATTTTACAAATGCCTAATGGTATTCCTGTGGCAACTGTTGCACTCAACGGAGCAAAAAATGCTGGAATTTTGGCTGCAAAAATCGTTGCTTGTTCTAATCCTGAATTAATGGAGAAAATAATTGCCTACGCTGAAATGCTAAAAAATGAGGTTCTGGAGAGCGGAAAAACAATTTAAATTTTTTACAAAAAATAAAGTTTGGAGCTTATCCTCCCCCTTTACCCCCCTCCAAAGTGGGAAACCTCAAGCCTATTTTTTCTGCTAAAACAAGCATGTGTTGAAATGCTGGTTCAAATTCATTTGGGATAGTACCTTCCAAAATAGCTTCTTTGATTTGAGATTTTAATACTCCAATTTCTGCACAAGGGCCCAAATTAAAAGTTTCCATGATAACTTCGCCAGAAACAGGAGGTTGAAAATTCCTAACATGGTCCTTTTGCTCGACTTCCTTTAATTTTTGAGAAACAATCTCGAAATTTTTACGAAACTTCTGGACCTTAAACTCATTTTTAGAAGTAATATCCGCATTACATAAAGTCATTAGATCTTCAATATCATCTCCAGCTTCGAACAATAATCTCCTAACAGCTGAATCTGTAACATTTCCTTTTACCAAAGCGATTGGGCGCAAATGCAAACGCACCAATTTTTGAACATACTTCATTTTATGATCTAAAGGAAGTTTTAAGTTTTTGAAAATTTTTGGTGTTAAACGTGCACCCAAATCTTCGTGTCCATGAAAAGTCCATCCCACTTTTTCGTCAAAGCGTTTTGTTGGTGGCTTAGCGATATCGTGCAAAATGGCAGCCCAACGCAACCACAATTTATCGCTATTTTGAGCTACATTATCTAAAACTTCTAAGGTGTGGTAAAAATTGTCTTTATGCGTTTTACCATTTTTGGTATCTATACCATGTAAAGCAACCATTTCTGGAAAAAACTGATGTAATAATTTAGTTGAAAAAAGTAATTTAAAACCTCGAGAAGGTTCTTTTGCTAAAATGATTTTATTTAACTCATCACAAATACGTTCTTTTGAAATAATTTCTAAGCGCTCACAATTATCCAAAATTGCTTGTAAACTTTTACTTTCGATTTTAAAATTCAATTGGGTAGCAAATCGTATGGCACGCATCATCCTCAATGGATCATCAGAATAGGTCTGAGCTGGTTCCAAAGGGGTACGAATAATTCCTTTCTCTAAGTCATCAACACCATTAAAGGGGTCGATTAAATCACCAAAATTTGAAGCGTTTAAACTAATAGCTAAAGCATTAATCGTAAAATCTCTTCGCAACTGATCATCTTCGATTGTTCCGTCTTCCACAATTGGTTTACGGGAATCTCTTGAATAAGACTCTTTTCTTGCTCCAACAAATTCTACATCAATATCTTTATAATTAAAATGTGCTGTTCCAAAGTTTTTAAAGAGTGATACTTTTTTCACCCTTAATTTTTCAGCCGTCTTTTGCGCCAATTCCATTCCGTTACCAACAACAACTATGTCAATGTCTTTGGAAGGTCTTTCTAAAATTAAATCTCTGACATATCCACCGACAACATAAGCTTCCCACTTGTTTTCTTGACAAATTTGGGCACAAACTTTAAAAATGGGATGTTTAAGATGCTGAGATAAATTCATGAAAAAACAAAAATTATATTACCAAACAGGACAGTCGTTACAACCATTTGCCGGTTTAAAATAATGAAAGAAGCCAATATTTATTTGCCTTTGCCCATACCAAAATTGATTTTTAGCATACGATTTTGTGTCATCACTTTCAGTTTTTGCATTTACTTGATTGATTGAGCCTCCTCCAATTTGACCTTGAAGGTAAAATACTCTAAAAAATTCCAATCTCAAATTAGCCAAAACAGAAATGTTATAGCCTGTTAAAGCCCTTGTGGTTGAAGTTCTATTCGCAAAAGTTAAACTAGTATTACTAACTACTGAAGCCAATTGTAAACCATAACTAGCACTAAGCGCAAAAATTTTATTTTTTGATTGATATAGTTTATCAGTTCTTATTAATCCTAAGTGAATTGTATTTAAACCAACATATTGATAATGAAAATCATTCGCATTCGTAATAACTTCTTTGTTTTTATATTCCCCTTGCCAGACCGCGTTCAAAGTTGTGTCTATCGTGCCATCAATTAAAACTTGGTTTCCATCATTCATTACATACTTCATGTGATCTAATCCAAAAGTAAAAGCATAATGATTCATATAATAATATCCAGCCTTAACGGAATACTGCGGATTAAAAAAGGTATTCAGTCTGAAATAATCACCAAAATTTTCAGTTTTTAAATCTGTAGCGGAAACATTTCTTAAAGTAAATTTATATGCAGAATTATTGAATTCAATGTCACTTTGGGTATAAAACGAACGATTGTAGCCCCAGTGCATAAAAAAAGTTCCTCGAGCATTGGAGATTTTTTTGGTACCATTAAAAAGTCTTTGTCCATTTAATTGAACAAATCCAAGAAGAAAAACAAACAAAAAGAATACTTTCATACTGCTATTTTTGCATTAATCTTACCCATTCTTCTTGTGTAAGAATCTTTTCTAAACGATAATCAGTTTTCATATTTACATCGTGAAAACGCACCAAACCTAATCCTTCAGCAAAATAAGATTTCACACGAATCATTTGTTGATTCTCCGTTTTTCTGAATGGATTAAACATCGTAAACCTAATTGTATCTAGCGTAATAATTGTGTTTTTAGATTCCTCCATCACTTTTGTTAAATATGGTTTCGATTTTAAGATTGAACGTTTTGTTTCACTTAAAATCAAAGTAGAATCCAAAAATCCAGGAAATTTACTAGCAAACCAGGTATTTTCTTTTTCATCCATCGGAAACATGCCGTTTTTCATCATTAACGCTTTCGTTTGCATTCCCTTACGGTCAACAACCATGTGATCCAAAATGGTTAAACTATCCAAATTATAATTCAGAGCCTCAGTAATTCTGCCATCCATTGCATAGGTTTCAACCACGATATGTTTGCCTTTGGAATCTTCTAAACCGTAAACACGATAAAACTTTTCATTTAAACCATGCACAACATCTCGGTATACATAAAATTTTGACTCCTTCGAATAAGGGAAAAAATATTTTGCAAAAGGATTTTTTGAATCAGTTGTTGCTTCTGAACATCCCAAAAGCGTGGCTAATAAAACAAAAATTAACAGTACTTTATACATTTAACTCATTTTTAAAAATGCAACTTCTTTTTCTGTAAGGTGACGGAAAAAACCTCTCGGTAAATCTTTTTTTGTTAAACCAGCATATTTTACACGGTCTAATTTAACAACTTCATAACCCATCGCTTCCATCAAACGACGAACTACTTTATTTTTACCCGAACTTAATTCGATCCCGATTTCTCTACCCGTTCCTGCAGTAACAAATTCTGCATTGTCACAGATAACTTTTCCATCGTCTAAGTAAACTCCTTCCATTAAACGATTCACGTCTTCTTTACTAACATTTTTGTCAGCTTCTACGTGATAGATTTTCGTGTTTTTATATTGTGGATGCGTTAATTTCTTGAATAAATCTCCATCATTCGTGAATAACAACAAACCTGTTGCTTCTCGTTCTAATTTTCCAATTGGGTAAACAATTTCTTTACACGCCTTTTGAACTAAAGACATTACTGTTTTTCTTCCCATTGGATCATCCGTTGTAGTGATGAATCCTTTTGGTTTGTTCAATAAAACGTATCTTTTCTTCTCAGCATTGATTGTTTCTCCGTCATATTTTACCGAATCTCCAGGCTTGATTTTATAACCCATTTCAGTAACAATCACATCATTTACAGCGATTACTCCTGACTGAATTAAAACATCTGCATCACGTCTTGAAGCAACTCCAGCATTTGATAAGAATTTATTTAAACGCACTGCATCGTCATTGAACTTCGGCATTGGATCGCCTTTTTTAGTCCTATCTTTGTAATCAATAAAGCGCTGTTTGTTTTTGTCTTTAACTTCTTTACTTGTATTGTCCTTGAAAGTCTTTTTAGCAAAAGGATTTGCTTTAGCTTTTGGTTTCGAACCTGAAGTTGATTTTGGCTTTGAAGAAGAAGATCTTCTGCCTCCTGTGTTGTTTTTTGTGTTCATCTCGAGCATAAATTTTTACAAAGTTACGGATAAATTTTGACAATGAGGAAAATAGACGTTATGTGCAGCCGCAGGTAGTTTAAAAAAATAACCACAGATGCACAGATTATATTATTATACGCAGATTTAAAATTTCACAAATTAGTCCGTCTTTGGCAGACTTTAAGTAACGTTTATTTCAAATGTTGAGCTACTTTCGAAATCAACATGCAAATTAATAGGCACAAAAAAAGCTGTCCAAAATGAACAGCTTTCAATTATTTAAATTTTATTTTATGCTAACCAAGTAACAATCCCGCCACCTAAAATTCCTAAAGCACAAACAGTCAAAACGATTGCATGTAAGATTGGTGTTTTTAATGCTGGAGCATTTTCATCTGCTGGCTCTACGGCGATGCGAATCAATTTCAAATAATAATAAATTGCGATTCCTGAATTTGCCAAAGCGATAATCACTAAAATTGGTTGTTGCGTAATGACGCTTGAAAAAATCAAATATTTACCGAAGAAACCTGCTAATGGCGGAACTCCAGCTAAAGACAATAAAGCTAAAATTAAAACAAAACCACCAAATTTATTTCTTCTTGCAAAACCTTTGTAAGATACCAACAAATCTTCATCATCATTTAAAATCAAAGAAACGATAATCAATGCAATAATTGAGAATCCATAAGCAAATAAATAAACCCAAAGATTTAGAGATGACAATTGAATATTTTGATCAATCAAAGCCATCAAAGCATAACCAACATGAGTGATACTTGAATAAGCGATTAGACGTTTGAAAGTTATTTGACGTAAAGCTGTTAAATTACCAACGAACATTGTCAAAATTGACAAACCAACTAAAATTGGAACCCAAAAATCTCTTAAGCCATCAAAAGCAACTGAGAACAATTTGATAAAGGCTCCAAAAGCAGCTAATTTGACTACCGCAGCCATGAAAGCGGTTACAACATTTGGACTTCCTTCGTATACATCAGGACTCCAAAAATGAAAAGGTGCAGCGCCAATTTTAAACAAGAAAGAAGCTAAAATCAT
>JBKCGI010000007.1:0-3077 GCA_046303515.1 Flavobacteriia bacterium
TGAAGTAAAACACTGATTATCCCGTAAGTTTTTGACCCAGGTTTTTCAGCAACTCTTTCTGCTACTTCTTTTTGAAACATTCCCATTATTTCTGGAACTTGATTTCTATTTTCTAGGCATTTGAATAAAATCTGAGAAGAAATATTATAAGGGAAGTTTCCAACGATAGCGATTGGTTCTGTTCCAAATAATTCCTGGAAATTTATTCTTAAGAAATCTTTTTCTAGAATACGATTTTCTAATTTAGGGAAATGGTCGTGTAAATATGCAATGGATTCGCGATCTACATCCATAACCCAAATTTCGTTTTCTTCTTTTTCGAGTAAAAATTTAGTCAACGCACCAGTTCCTGGACCAATTTCTAAAACACGCTTACATCCTTGATGATTTCCAAATTGGTTTGCAATTTTTTTACTGATATTTTGGTCAATTAAAAAATGCTGTCCAAGATGTTTTTTTGCTTTAACTGACATTATTTAAACTCCTCAATTACGTTTAAAATCGTTCTGAAAGCTGCAAATTTACCTGCATATTTTTCAGTATGTTTTTGTTGAAGTAGGGGAGCGTGCTCTGCTTTGTATTTGGTATACAAATCTTCAGAAGGACTAAAATACATAACCGAAAAAGTAACACCACCTTCTTCTTCACCTTGAATGCGAGATAACCTGGCTTCAGTGAAACATTGCGTTGCTAAAACTTCAGGTATGTGCTCTTTTCTCATCCAATCCATCCAATCTTCTTGAATTTGTGGATCAATACTTATGGTAACATTGTATAAAATCATACTACAAAGATAAAGATTTAATTCATTTGATTTATTTCGTCAATCAATTTTGAAACGGGTAGGCCCATTACATTGTAATAGCAGCCATCAATTTTTTCAATTCCAACGATTCCGATCCATTCTTGAATGCCATAAGAACCCGCCTTATCAAGTGGTTTGAATGTTTCCACGTAATGGTTTATGGTTTCTTCTTCTAGGCTTTTGAAATAAACATTTGTCTGACAAGAAAAAGATCTTTCTGAATTTTTTGAAATGAGGTAACATCCTGTAATCACTGAATGTTTTTGTCCGCTTAATTGTTGCAACATTGTTTTAGCTTCTTCCAAATTTGCTGGTTTACCAAGAATGCTATCATTCAGAATAACCACCGTATCTGAACAAATAATGATTTCATTTTCTTCTAAACTAGAAATTAACGCTTGAGCTTTTAACTTAGAAAGATATTCTGGAACCTTTGAAGCTTCTAAATTATCTGGATAAATTTCTTCAACGTCTTGAATACGAATTTCTACGTTTGTTGTAATTTGTTGAATTAATTCTTGTCTGCGTGGAGATTTTGAACCTAAAACAAGTTTGATGTTTTTATTTTTTAGCAAAATTTAATCTATTTGTATATTTTGTAAAATTAGGAAAAACTTGGGCATAAAAAAAGCCTTCTAAAAAGAAGACTTCAAGAAATTTTTGTATGGAAGGGTTGTGGTAATACTGCAGTCCAAAAAGATTGAGATGGAGTTAGTACAGGCTTAAAAAAACAAAATGTAGTGGAATAGACAATTTAAAAAATATAAATCATTTTAAAAGGAATAGTTTTTTTAAATATTAATTTTATTTTTGTTGACTTGTAATACTTAATCTTTTTAAAAATATGCCAGTTAATAAGCAAATTGTAAACACAATTAAAAAATCTTTGTCAAAATTTGATTTTTCCAATCTGGAAGAAAAGTGCACAAATGAAGCGCAAACTCGTTTTGTTTTAATTGAACCACTTTTGGAAATTTTAGGTTACAGTAGAATTGACGACATGGCAACTGAAATTAATGCTGGGTGGGGTCAAAAAAATGACAGAGCGGATATTGGACTGATTGTTAAAGGGAAGATTCCAGAAATTATAGTTGAATGTAAAAAGCACGGCAAAAAACTAACAGATAAAGAAGCCTCACAATTAAACGGATATTTCATTAATACGAAAAACTCAAAGTTTGGAATCTTAACCAGTGGCTTAATTTGGAGATTTTATTTCCCTAATGACTCTTCTAAAGAAATGAAACTTTATGAAGTGCCTTATGTTGTTGTTAATTTTGAAGACTTGAGCGATGACGACTATGATTTTCTATCTAAAATTCATAAAAACAACATTGATTTAAAAGAATTGCATGAAGAAGCACAAGACTTTTTTTTCCTTGAGGGCTTTTCCGATGCTTTAGCTTTAGAGTTATTAGACCCTTCGGATGACTTAGTTAAGGCTATTTTTAATCGTATGCATGGTAAAAGGATAACAGACCAAATTAAAGTTAAAATAAAAAGTTTAATTAATTCCTCTTCTATTCAAACAGTTTTACCTAAACTTATAGAAGAAGAATCGAAAAATGGAAATATAATAATTACAACTGCAGAAGAATTAAAAATTTATCATTCTGTTAAAACAATTATTCTTAATTCTATCAAAAAAGTAGATGCCTCAAGAATTTCATATCGTGACCAAAAAAATTCGTTTAATATTTTAGTAGATGATAATAACAAAAAGGTTATTGCAAAAATTACAAATTCAAGAAATAAATATTTGATTGAATTAAATGGAATGAAATATGATGCTAATGATATTGCAAATATTGTAGCACTTAAGAAAACTTTAATTGATATTGCTACACAACTTTTAAGTTAGTTGCAAATTAATAATGTAAATTTAAAGCCATCATAATAAGTGGCTTTTTTTATGCTTCGATAATTTGGTACATTAAGTTTACGAAACAAAAAAAACATTTACAGATAAACAACAAATTAATTATAACAAACAAGCAGAAACGATTGAAGTTAAAATAATAGAGCCAAAAGACTTAATTTAACTGAAAACGAATTAATAGATTTATTTACAGAAAATAAATAGGAAATTAGAAAATGATTATTAGATTTGATAAAAAAACAAAATGAAAAAAATGAAATTAATATTGATGACTTTAATGCTGAGTATGTGTTTTGTGTCTTGTGGTGATTCTAAACCTAAAGAAATTAGTGAGAGTATTAGTGGTAAAACCTTTGTTTTAGTGGATAAAGATAATTTTTACAACTATTCTAT
>JBKCGI010000008.1:0-58200 GCA_046303515.1 Flavobacteriia bacterium
CATTTCGTTTCTTTTTTGCGTAGGTATCTATGTTGCTGAAAAAATAGACCTACCGCTAAGCGCAATTTTCATTTTATTAATTTTTAGTCTTTTATTTTATTATTTAATTGCATTTAGAAAACTTTTTCATGCGATAAAAAACCTTAAAACTTCTACTTTATTACTTATTTGGTTTTTAATGGGTACAATTACCTATAGCGAACAAAAATCTGAAAACAATAATCATTCTATCTTCAAAAACTATTTATCTGGAGATTATCTATTAGGGCAAATCATATCCAAAACGCCCACTTCGGGTGAATACTCCAAAACTGAATTTGAAGTAAACGCCTTGTTGCGAGGGAAGGACACAATTTACGTCCAAGATAAAGTCGTTTTATTTTTAAAAGATTTAGAAAACAATCTGAAGGAATATGATGTTTGTTTGATTAATACTGAAATATCCAGAATTGTCACAAAAAATAATCCAGGGGAATTTGACTCAGAATTTTTCTGGAAACACAAAGGAATAAATTATATCGGTTTTGCAAATGAAGATTCCTACTACAAAATTGGCTCAAAAACCCCACCTTGGCACTATGTTTTTAAACGTATGCAGAATTACTTTTCATCTATTTTAGAAAAATTTATTTCAGGAGATGAATTAGGAATTGCTAAAGGTTTAATTCTTGGAGATAGGTCATCACTTGATTCTGAAATAACGAGTAAGTTTGGAAATACTGGGGCAATGCATATTTTGGCCGTTTCTGGTTTGCACGTTGGAATTTTAATTCAAATATTAACTTTATTCTTTGGACTTTTTAAGAAATGGATTTCAAAAAATAGAGCTATTATTATTGCACTAGTTATCGTTTGGATTTATTCACTTTTAACTGGATTTTCGGCTTCCGTTGTTCGTTCTGTAGTTATGTTCACTTTGTTGATTGGAAGTAATCTCCTGCAAAAAAACTACAATCCTTTCAATGTTTTGGCTTTTTCTGCCGTACTAATACTTGTTTGGAATCCTCACTTTTTATTCGATATTGGATTTCAACTTTCTTATTTAGCTATGTTTGGAATATATATGTTTTACAAACCTTTGAGTAATGTTGTTTATTTCAAAAATAAAATTATCCGAATGGCTTTTGAAGGAACGATGGTCGGAATTGCTGCAACGATTTTAACTTTACCCTTAACGCTTTATTATTTCCATACTTTTCCAAATTATTTCGTTTTGACGAATTTGGCTTTAATGATTTTCTCTTTTTTGATTTTAGTGTTAGGAGTTAGTCTTTTCGCCACGAGTTTTATTTCATTTTTAGCCAAACCGATTGCTTGGGTTTTGACTTTTTCCTTAACTGTAATGCTTTGGATAATCGATTTTATAGATGGAATTCCTGGCGCTGTTTCATCTGGATTTGTCTTAAATTCAGTTGCTGTAATTCTTTTATTTGGACTTATCCTCACCTTGTATTACGCAATAAACAATGCGAAGCTCAAGTTGTTAAACGTAACCCTGTTATTTGCTTTTATATTCACAAGTGTAGTGGTATTCTTTCGCTATGAAAAAATTTCAAGTCAACAAGTTTGTTTTTTACAAGCAGATGATCCAACTTTTATAATCAAATTGAAGGATAAAAACTTGGTATTTTACGCTGATAAAAAAGCAAATCCGAAAAAAGCGAGCTTCATGGCTAAATCTTTTCAGAAAATTTATCCTGGAGAAATCAAACTTTTCGAAATTTCTCAAAAGAAATCCACAGCGGTTAAATTTAAGGAGGATTCAATTCTTATTAAAAGAGAAAAAGGTGGTTATGCAATACAAGTTAATAAGGAAGATTTTTTCTTGGCCACTAATTTGAATAATTTTTCTAATTCAAAACGAATAATTTATTCCCCTTGGATCGATGATTCGGATGGAAAATATTCTCTAAAAAACAATTCCGTTCAGTTTTTTCTGAATTAATTTCACATTTCTTTCAATTTTATTTTTCAAATTAAAAACTTGATTAATAACACTATATCCGTTTTTATTCACTTACAAACGAATAACAAACGAAAGCAAATAGTTAATAACCATTTTAAATTTTGGAGTGCCCACAACTTTGCACTGTCGAAACAAACAAAACGACAAATTAACAATTCAATTATTTACAAATTTTTAAAAACAAACATCATGAGTACATTAAGAAACAAAGTAAGTTTAATCGGACACATCGGACAAAAACCAGAAGTACAAACATTAACAGGTGGTTATGTGTTAGCAAAATTTTCAATCGCAACAAAAGACCGCGTAAAAAACAAAGAAGGTAAATACGAAGATAAGACAGAGTGGCACAACATTAAAGCCTGGGGAAAAACTGCCGAAAATATTGGCAAACTACTGGACAAAGGGACGGAAATTGCTCTTGAAGGAAGGTTAGTTCACCAAACGTATGAATCAAAAACAGGTGAAAAACGCTACTCAACAGAAATTCACTTAAATGAGTTTTTACTTGTAGGCAACAAAAAATCAGAAGTTAGTAAATAAATTATAAACACAATATCCGAGGGCAAAAGTTTTCCATGATAATAGATTTAGTTCAAGTAAAAATAATTAGGTTGAGCCCTCGGATTTTTTAAAATTAAAGAGATGAATCACGTAAATTTAATAGGTAAAATAAGTTCCGAACCAAAAGTAGTGTGTTTGGAAAACGGTAAAAAAATCGCACAATTTTCATTGTCTACACAAGAAACTTACTTAGACGCTGAGGGAAATGTCAAAAAGCGTAACTATTGGCATCGGATTTCTGCCTGGGGAAATTGGGTTGGTGTTTTAGAAGAATTAGGGCACAAAGGAATTAACCTTGCAATTGAAGGGAAATTAGTCTCCCGATTTTATAAATCAAATACCGGAGCACAGCACTTAATTACCGAAGTAGAAGTTAATGATCTTGTAATATTATAGCATATGAATTCAATTAAAAATCAAATCGTATTGATAGGCAACATCGGAAATCAGCCTTTGGTAACTAATTTTGAAAATGGAGGGAAAGTAGCCCGATTTAGTTTAGCAACACCTTATATAAAAGATGGTGAAAGCAAAACCGAATGGCACAAATTGTTTGCTTGGGGAAATATGGCCCAATTCATTGAAAATTTTGCCAAAAAAGGTAAAAAAATTGTAGTCACTGGAAAATTAGTCAACAGAACATATATTGCAAAAGGTGGTTATCCTCAAAAAATAACTGAAATAGAGGTTCGACAAGTAATCGGATTATAAACTCTCTTTAAAAATCGAAAACTACAACTAAACCAAACGATATGTAGTTAATTTCCTCGCATTCAAAAAATGCGGGGATTTTTAAAAATTTTAAATCATAAATTATGATTTTATTCCTAAAAGCCATAAATTTGCAACAAGACACAGAGTATAAAAATTATTCTACAAATGTTTCAAAAATGAAATCTTTAAATAAATATTTCCAAGCCATTTTTTCATTAAAATCTGGATTAAATGCACTTTTCAGTGCACCAAGCAAAAATGGAAATGTTGCGTACTCAATTTTGAGGAAAGAAATATTATTTGATGAAATTCCAACGTTTAAAACAGACAGAATGAATTTACGTCAAGATGCATCTCATGTATCTCTTGCTTATCAAAAGGCTTTTAAGAAAAAAGAATCTCAACTTTTATCTTATGGCAAAACAAACGCGAATTCAAAAGCAAATTCATCTTCAAAATAGTCAAGGAAAAGGTTATCAGCAGGAACAATTAGAATCTTTTGATGATAATTTATTACCTGAAGCAAATGAAATAAAGGAACTGTTTATTTTAGATTCAGACATTTTGACTTGGCTAAAAAAGAGAGCTGAGAAGGAACAAGATTTTAGACACGATTTAATCCAAAAAAAGGCTTCATTGCTTGAAAGCGAAATTAAATATGAGTCAAGAAATACATTTATCGGATTATTTTTTGCCTTTTTCATTATAATCTCAGGAATGGCTTTATCAGCTTTCTTGATATATCAAAAACACGTTGTTACTGGCACTATATTTAGTGGAATAACAATCATTACATCAGCAACTTTATTTTTGAAAAAGACTCTTAATTTTCCTGAAAGGGATATTCCGAACAAGGAAAAATAATACAAGTAATTTTCTATCATTTTTTATACTAAAACAGCATACAAAATCGATTTTTTTGACGTACTTTTGCACAAAATTTCATTTCCCCAAATTATGAGTAAAAATAAACAGATTAAAAGTGCGTTGATTTCCGTATTTGACAAGACCGGTTTAGAACCAATTATAGAAAAATTAAAAGCCTTAAATGTAACGATTTATTCAACAGGAGGCACGCAAGAGTTTATTGAAAGTTTAGGCGGAACAGTGGAAAGAGTGGAAGATTTAACTTCCTATCCTTCTATTTTAGGAGGAAGAGTAAAAACACTTCACCCAAAAGTTTTTGGTGGAATTTTAAACAGAAGAGATAACGAGGAAGATCAGTTGCAAATAGCAGAATACGAAATTCCTTCCATAGATTTAGTAATCGTTGATTTGTACCCATTTGAAAAAACGGTAAAAGCGACAACAGA
The DNA here is from genome assembly GCA_046303515.1 of Flavobacteriia bacterium. Taxonomy (GTDB): domain Bacteria; phylum Bacteroidota; class Bacteroidia; order Flavobacteriales_D; family Crocinitomicaceae; genus M2408. The sequence continues at coordinate 4,558 of JBKCGI010000008.1, forward strand.
TTTAGATACAATCATAGAAAAAATTGACATCGGTGGAATTTCATTGATTCGAGCTGCAGCAAAAAATTATGAAGATGTTGTGATTATTCCTTCTCAAGTACAATATGAAAAATTCTTAAATCGTTTAACAGATTCAGGTGAAACAAGTTTGGAAGACCGTATGTCTTTTGCCAAGGATGCATTTAATGTTTCTTCTCACTACGATTCTCAAATCCACAAATATTTTACAACACAAACTGAAGCTGATGATTTATCGTTAAAAGTTTCAATTCAAAAAGGTGAAATTTTGCGTTACGGAGAAAACCCTCACCAACAAGGAATTTTCTTTGGAGATTTGAATGAGGTTTTTGACAAATTACATGGTAAAGAATTGTCATACAATAATTTATTAGATGTTGACGCAGCAGTTCAGTTGATGCAAGAATTTAAAAACGATGCGCCAACTTTTGCCATTTTGAAACACAACAACGCGTGTGGTATTGCGACTAGAAATACAATCAAAGAAGCATACGAAGCTGCATTAGCTGGAGATCCTGTTTCTGCCTTCGGAGGAATCTTGATTTCAAATACAAAAATTGATGCTGAAACAGCTACAATCATGAACGATTTATTTTGTGAAGTTGTTATCGCACCGGATTATGAAACATCAGCAGTAGAAATTTTGCAATCTAAGAAAAATCGAATCATTCTAAAACAAAAAGAAGTAGCTTTTCCTCAAAAACAAGTTCGTACGATTTTGAACGGAATTTTAGAGCAAGACAAAGACTTTAAGACGGAATCTCATGCTGATTTAAAAACAGTAACGAAAATTGCTCCAACAGCTTCCGAAATTGAAGATTTGTTGTTTGCAAATAAATTGGTAAAACATACAAAATCAAATACAATCGTTTTAGCAAAAAACAAACAATTGTTAGCTTCTGGGACAGGTCAAACTTCTCGCGTTGATGCTTTAAGACAAGCGATTCACAAAGCGAAATCTTTCAACTTTGATTTGAAAGGAGCTGTGATGGCGTCAGATGCATTTTTTCCTTTTCCTGATTGCGTTGAAATTGCAAACTTAGAGGGAGTAAAAACTGTAATTCAACCAGGAGGATCCATTAAAGATGATTTGTCCTTAGCATATTGCGATGAAAATCAAATGGCAATGGTGATGACTGGGACACGTCACTTTAAACATTGATGATAAAAAATTTACTAAATCGTTACATAAAGGCGTAAAGTTTTCATTTACAGAGAAAAAGAAAATTAAAATTTAGGCATTTTATAAACTTTAATTTTCAGCGAAGGAAAAAAACAGAAAAAAAATACGTAATTTTGAAACAAATTTTAAAAATTTACGATTAAGTAAGCAAAAATATAAAGACTTCTTAGTAAGAAGCGGAGAAAAATGGGATTATTTAGTTTTTTAACACAAGAAATAGCAATCGATTTAGGTACAGCAAATACCTTAATCATCATGAACGACAAAGTTGTTGTTGATGAGCCGTCGATTGTTGCAAAAGATATTCAAACGGGAAACATCGTTGCTATTGGGAAAAAAGCCCAACAGATGCATGGTAAGACACACAAGTTGATTGAGACAGTTCGTCCATTGAAAGATGGTGTAATTGCTGATTTCCAAAGTGCTGAAGCCATGATTCGTGGTATGATTAAAATGATCAATGGCGGAAAAAAATCTATGTTTTCTCCAAATTTACGAATGGTTGTTTGTATTCCTTCTGGTATTACAGAAGTAGAAAAACGAGCTGTACGTGATTCTTGTGAGCACGCTGGAGCAAAAGAAGTTTATTTGATTCATGAGCCAATGGCTGCTGCAATCGGTATTGGAATCGATGTAGAAGAGCCAATGGGAAATATGATTATCGATATAGGTGGTGGTACTTCTGAAATTGCTGTCATCGCTTTAGGAGGTATCGTTTGTGATAAGTCTATTCGTATTGCTGGTGATGATTTCACGCAAGACATTGAAGAATACATGCGCCGTCAACACAATATTTTGGTTGGTGAGCGTACTGCTGAACAATTGAAAATCGAAGTTGGTGCTGCGATTCCTGAGTTGGATAATCCTCCACCAGATTTTGCTGTTCGTGGACGAGATTTAATGACAGGTATTCCAAAAGAAATTATTGTTTCATATTCTGAAATTGCTCACGCTTTAGACAAAACAATTTCTAAAATTGAGGAAGCAATTTTAAGTGCATTAGAAATGACTCCACCAGAATTATCGGCAGATATCTACAAAACGGGTATTTACTTAGCTGGTGGTGGTTCAATGTTGAGAGGTTTAGATAAACGTATTTCTCAAAAAACAAAATTACCAGTTCATATTGCTGAAGATCCTTTGAGAGCTGTAGCGCGTGGAACGAGTATAGCATTGAAAAATATTGATAAATATCAGTTCTTGATTAGAGATTAAATTCCTTAAAAGAATTATAAAACAAAAAATCCGCAGTGAAAAATTGCGGATTTTTTTTTGAAAATCAAATTATTCCGCTTGAACCCCTGCCCTTTTGAAAGTGAATAGCTTGTTGAAGTTTCTTGCCATTTTACTTGAAAAAATAAGCGACCTTGGAAGCTCTATTTTTGAAAATTGAAAAATGAGCAAAATACGAAACAACTAGTAACTGAAAAAAGTAAAGGCAGCAAAAAACAAATTCTCAAAAAAATTTATTAGGTTTGGCAATTAAATCACTAAAAAAGTATTATGATTGTCATTTTATATATCCTAGGAGCAATTGTTGGAATTATTGCTTTACTTTTATTACTTGCATTATTTACTAAAAAGGAATATACAATTCAAAGAGAAATTGTAATTGAAAAACCAATAGATGAGGTTTTTAACTATATCAAGCAGATTAAAAATCAAGATTATTTCAGTAAATGGGTAATGACAGATCCGAATATGAATCGCGTTTTTACTGGAAATGATGGTGAAGTAGGATTCATTTACGCTTGGGACAGCCAAAACAAAGCTGCAGGTAAAGGTGAACAAGAGATAAAAAATATCATTCAAAACGAACTTTTGGACTTAGAAATTCGCTTCGAAAAACCTATGAAAGGATTGGCAAAAACACCCTTTAGAACTACTTCTATTTCAGCAAACGAAACAAAAGTGAATTGGGGAATGGAAAGTAAAATGAATTATCCTATGAACGCAATAATGCTTTTTGTGAATTTTGAAAATATTTTAGGTAAAGATTTGGAAATCAGCCTAAATAACTTAAAGACCATATTGGAAGCAAAATAATTTCACATGGAAAAGAGTACCTTTAATAATGTTGATGCCTATATTGCTCATTTTGATGCTCCTCGACAAGAAATTTTGGAAACTATTCGTGTAATTATCAAAAAAAATGCACCTGAAGCTGAGGAAAAAATAAGTTATGGAATGCCAGCATATAAACTAAACGGAGCTTTAGTTTATTTTGCAATCTACGAAAAACATTTGGGCTTGTATCCTACAGGAACTTCTTTAGCAGAATTTGCTGAGGAATTGAAAAAATTTAAAACCTCCAAAGGAGCAATTCAGTTTCAGTTGAAAGAAGAAATTCCTTATGATTTGATAGAACGTATTGTACAGTTTAGGGTAAAACAAAATTTGGAAAAGCCGAAAAAATAGTTTTTTTTCTACTTACACTCTCAGATTTATTTGCTGATGAGTACTTATTTTTTTAAATCAATATTTAAGATTTAAGGTAGAACTAATCTAAATTTAATGATTTTTTGGTACGACAATTGCATTTCTCAAAAATAAATGTATCTTCGTAACTAATTAATAATCTAATCACTAAGAAGCCATGAAAATTTTTTCTACTCTAATCTTTGTATCTATATGTTTGTTCTCAAATTCTCAGAACGCTACCAAATACATGAATAATATCAGCGCTGAAGCTCGGAGTGTGCGTGATGCTACTTGGAAATATACCCAAGATTTAATCAAAGATAAAGATAAAAACCCAGAAAAATTGGAGGAAAGTAGGTTGGGCTTGGTGTACACCATTGAAAAATCAAAACAAAAAATTGCTGGAATGGATGCTTTTAAAGCTAGCACTTCTTACAGGGATTCAGTGATTTCTTTTTTGAATATTTATCAGAAAGTAGTCGTTGAAGATTATGCCAAAATAAAAAATTACAAAGAAAAATCCGCTGAAAACTTTGAGTACAAGGAAAAGCTTATTTTGGCTAGGGAAGAAGCTAATACAAAATTGACTCAAGCGAGTGAAATGATTAATGAGGTTGAAAAGAAATTTTGTGATGAAAATGGAATTAAAGTTATTAAATCAACGTCTAAAACCAGTGAAAATCTGAAAAAAGCAAACGCTGTATACAAATATTACAATTCTGTTTTTTTAATTTTCTTTCAACCGTATGCACCTGAAGCGAAATTTTTAGATGCACTCGACAAAGGTGATATTACAAAAATGGAAGAAGAAACTGCAAAGTTAGCGCGAATTTCAAGAGAAAGTGCTGCGAAATTGAACCTCAAATCAGATATGGATGGCGATAAATCTCTTGTTAGCTCTTGTCAAAACTTGTTAGACTTTTACCAAAAAGAAGCAGACAATGATTTTGTGAAAATTATCGAATTTCAGAAATTTAAAGCTGAATACCAAAAAACAAAAACAACTTTGGAGAACAAACCAAAAGCTGATCGCGTGAAAGGTGAAGTGGCAGAGTTCAACAAATTGGTTGCAGAATACAACAGTAGAATGGAAGTTTACAACGATTTGATAATCAATTTGAATGCAAAACGTGAAGCTTTAATTGTTTCTTGGAACACTGCTGGTGAAGATTTTGAGAAAAAGCATTTGAACGAGAAGTTGAAATAAGCGCTTGTTCAAATGAGTTTAAAAAGGTGTGTAAAAGGTCACCAGTTTTACAAAACGAGTGCCTGTCCAATTTGTCCCACTTGTGAAAAGGAAAAGGAATCATTTTTTATTCCAAAACTTTCTGCTCCAGCAAGACGAGCACTCGAAAACGCTGGAATTGATTCTGTAGAAAAATTAGCAACTTATACTGAAAAAGAATTGTTGAAATTGCATGGTATTGGTAAAACGGCGATTCCGATTTTGAAGGAATTAGTTGGAGAGTTTAAAATTTTAGATGCTACAGAACATGAATTATCTTGTCGTGCCAATGAAAAAAGATTGGATGCTGCCATTCGGAAAATGAAGTGAAAAATTGAGCTTACTTACATCTGTTTTAAGCCTTAAGGGAAAAATCTGTAAATTTCCTTTCGATGTTTTATAGTAATAATTTCAAGTGAATCATCATTTAAGAAAAAACCAATTCTATAAGAATCCAATTTGAATCGATAAGCATTCCGAACACCTTTTAATTGTTTCACATTCGATAATTGTTGAATGGATTCTGTTTTTTCAATTTCTAAAATCAAAAGTTCTACTTTCTTTAAAACTTTTTTATCAGAAATCTTTTTTAATTCCTTAAAGAATTTTGCATTAAAAATGATATTCATTTCCCTTTTAAGACTTTTAAAACTTCCTCTTTACTGACCGTTTTTTTTCGATCAGCTTTTTTCATTTCTTTTAGTAATAAAAAATCTTCCAACTCTTCATCCTTTAACGAGGTATGAGGAACACCCAATTTTTTAAGCAAACTGTCCAAAAGTTTAAACTCATCCGCATTTCTAGGTTTTAAAATTATTTCTCTCATTACATTGGGTTTTAAACAAAGTTACAAAATATTTCTTTATTTTTACTCGAATTAATAATTTTACGAGGATTTTAAATAATGATATTACTTTTTATTCTTTTAACTTGTATTGTTCAAGGTTTATTTTATTTCCTTATCAGAAAAATAAAATATGAAATCATTTCTTACCTGATTTTATTCGCCTTTATTTTGGGCAATATATTTTTGTTCCCAACACTGTTTATTCCTCCTGAAAAGCCTCATGAACCTGAATGTGGAAATCCAACTATTGGAATCTATTTAAGTTTTTTAATTTTTGGACCCATTTTAAGCCTTGCAACTCATTTTATTTATCCAATTATTTTTAGAAAAAAATGAACAAAAAAAGTCACATATTCATCCTTGGATTTACTTTTATTTTTATACTAGTTAGTGCAGGCATTTTACAAGCACATTTGAAAGCTAAACCTCAAATCTTTTTGGTGATTTTGGCAATTTTAACCTTATTAGCTTTTTTTTCGGAATACAATTTGCTAACAACAATACTTTTTTATATTTTGCTATTTATCGTTTTATATATGAGCTATTTTGTACTGATTGATTGGATAATGTACAAAGTTGACCCTCCAATTAATATGAAAGAAATACAACCATCAATGGATTTAAGCGGAATAGTTTATGGGTTTTTTGCCTTAATTATTGCAACGATAAGTTTAATTACCTACCATAAAGCAAATCTAAGAAATAGAAGATTGGAAATATCGTTTTTGGGTTCTTATATCTTTTTAACTCTGATTATTTTGTTAGTATTCGAAATTTAAAAACCAATCATGGGAGAATAAATCCTACTTCACCCAACCAAACTTCTCTTCCAACTTCCCGTAAACGTATTCTTGAACGGCTTCGTTTTCGATTTTTTCGATTACATCACCAATAAAAGCAGAAACCATCAAAGCGCGAGCGCCTTTTTCAGAAATTCCACGAGCACGTAAGTAAAAAATAGCTTCCTCGTCTAATTGTCCCGTTGTAGAACCATGCGAACATTTCACGTCGTCGGCATAAATTTCCAATTCTGGTTTCGAGTTTACAGTTGCATTGTCGCTTAACAAGACATTCCCATTAGATTGAAACGCATTGATTTTTTGAGCATCTTTTCGCACAAAAACTTTTCCGTTGAAAACTGCAGTTGCTTGGTCGTCAATTACACCTTTGTACAATTCGTTTGACTGACAATGAGCAACTTTGTGATCAACAACAGTATGATTGTCAACATGTTGCTTTCCTTTCAAAACATAAGCTCCAGAAAGATTTGTTTCACAATTATGACCGTTTACTTCGATCGTTAAATTGTTGCGAACCAAACCACCGTCTAAAGTAATTGTGTTGATTGTAAAAGTTGAATCTTTTGCTTGATTCACGTATTCAGAAATAATATTGTAATTACTTGAATCCTCTTGTTGAATTTTATCAATCGTCAAATTGGCATTTGTTCCAACATGAATCTCAGAAATACAATTCGTAAAATTTGGCTGGACATTGAGCGGAGTCGAAATACCAGCGTTTTCTGAAACATAATTCAAAACAATATGTGCTTTTGCAAAATCCTCGCAAGAAATGATATTTCGTATTCCAGAAAAAGTATTTTCACCAGAATTGATAAAAATCACTTGTATACTTTGTTTGATTTGTGCATCTTTCAAAATACGAACACACATACCATCTGTTGCATAAACAGTATTGATGGCATTAAAAATTTCGTTTTCCAAAGGAACTTGTTGACCTAAAAAAGTATCGGCAAATTGTGTACTTTCAGAAATAGGCGAAATCTCTAGTCCTTTCTCATCTTCGATGGTAGATAATTCACTTGCGTAAAAACCGTTTACAAAAACTAGAACAGAACCTTTTAAATTTGGAATCAAAAAAGGTTTTAAGTCTATTGTCTTTTGTCCTAAGTCTAATGTCTTAAAAGCTCCGTTTTTTATCTTCGCAACACGCGTATACTTCCAAGCTTCAGTTCTACTTGTAGGAAAATCTGTTGTTGCTAAAACCTGATCTGCTTTAGAGCGTAAATCTTCGGAAAGAATAAAATTTTCTTTACCAGAAGTTTCTACTGCGTATTTTTCTAAAATTAATTCGCTCATATGTTTAATAATGGAGAATGTAGAGTGAAGAATTGAGAATGAAATTTGATGTTACATTTTCAATTCCACCTTCTTAATTCTTAATTCTCAATTTTCAATTTTCAATTCTTCTTTAATCCAATCGTAACCTTTTTCTTCTAACTCTAAAGCCAATTCTTTTGTTCCAGTTTTCACAATTTTTCCGTCGTATAAAACATGTACAAAATCTGGAACGATGTAATCTAACAAACGTTGGTAGTGTGTAATCACAACTGTTGCGTTATCTTTTGATTTCAAGGTATTAACACCATTTGCAACGATACGCAAAGCATCGATATCCAAACCAGAATCGGTTTCATCTAAGATAGATAATTTTGGATCCAACATCGCCATTTGAAAAATCTCGTTACGTTTTTTCTCACCTCCAGAAAAACCTTCATTTACTGAGCGAGAAGCCAATTTAGCATCTAATTCAACGATTTTAGATTTTTCGCGTACCATCGTCATAAAATCTTTGGCAGAAATTCCTTCTTCACCTTTGTATTCTCTGATTTCGTTGATTGCAGTTCTCAAGAAATTTACGTTTGAAACTCCTGGAATCTCCACTGGATATTGGAAAGCCAAAAACAAACCTTCTCTAGCACGATCTTCTGTGGACAAATCCAATAAATCTTTACCGTCAAAATCAACTGAACCATCAGTAACTTCGTATTCTTCACGTCCAGCCAAAACAGAAGCCAAGGTGCTTTTTCCTGCACCATTTGGTCCCATAATCGCGTGAACTTCACCAGCTTTTACTTCAAGGTTTAAACCTTTTAAAATCTCTTTGCCATCGATGTTGGCGTGTAAATTTGTAATTTTTAACATCATAATATTTTTTTCTGGTAGTTAAAATTGTTGAGGCGCAATGCATTGCGCCTCAACAATTTTACCCAACCGATCCTTCTAAACTAATTGCTAATAATTTTTGTGCTTCAACAGCAAATTCCATTGGTAATTGATTCAATACTTCTTTACAATATCCGTTCACAATCAAAGAAATTGCTTTCTCTGTGCTAATTCCGCGTTGGTTACAATAAAATATTTGATCTTCTCCAATTTTGGAAGTTGTTGCTTCGTGTTCGATTTTTGCTGAACTGTTTTTACATTCTATATATGGAAAAGTATGTGCTCCACATTCGTCTGTCATCAACAAAGAATCACATTGAGAGAAATTTCGTGCATTATCCGCATTTTTGTGAATTTGCACCAAACCTCTGTAAGAATTATTTGATTTCCCTGCAGATACACCTTTAGAAATAATGGTACTTTTCGTATTTTTCCCTAAGTGAATCATTTTGGTACCAGTATCTGCTTGCTGGTAATTATTCGTTACTGCTACTGAATAAAATTCTCCAACTGAGTTGTCACCTTTTAAAATACAAGAAGGATATTTCCATGTAACAGCAGAACCAGTTTCAACTTGCGTCCACGAGATTTTCGCGTTGCGTTCACAAATACCTCTTTTAGTTACGAAATTAAAAATTCCACCTTTACCATCTTTATCCCCAGGATACCAGTTTTGAACTGTTGAATATTTTATCTCTGCATCGTCTAAAGCTATCAACTCTACAACTGCCGCGTGTAATTGATTTTCATCTCGTTGCGGAGCGGTACAACCTTCCAAGTAAGAAACATAAGATCCAGCATCTGCTACAACTAATGTTCTTTCAAATTGACCTGTTCCACCTTCGTTGATTCTGAAATACGTAGATAATTCCATCGGGCATTTCACTCCTTTCGGTATGTAACAAAATGATCCATCCGTGAAAACTGCACTATTTAAAGCAGCATAAAAATTATCGCTTGTTGGAACAACCGTTCCCATATATTTTTTCACCAATTCAGGATGATCTTTCACCGCTTCAGAAAAGGAACAAAAGATAATTCCTAATTCACCTAATTTTGCTTTAAATGAAGTTGCAACTGAAACAGAATCCATTACAAAATCTACGGCTACATTTGTACCAGTTAAACGTTGTTGTTCGTCCATCGAAATTCCCAATTTTTTCATGGTTTCTTTCAATTCTGGCTCAACATCGTCCCAGGATTCGTATTTTTTTGTTTGCTTCGGTGCAGAATAATAGATAATATCTTGAAAATTTGGTTTTTCATAGTGTACATGAGCCCAAGATGGCTCAGTCATTTCTTTCCAAACTTTAAAAGCATTTAAGCGAAAATCCAACATCCATTGTGGTTCCTCTTTTTTTGCAGAAATGAAGCGAATAATGTCTTCATTCAAACCTTTTGGCGCTTGATCTGAATCAATATTCGTTACAAAACCAAATTTATATTCTTGATTTTCTAAGTCTTTTGCGAGTTCGTTTTCTGTGTAATTTGCCATTTTTTTTATTTCGATTGTTGACTTCGACTTCGCTCAGTCAACAAAGTTTGAGCGACGCAGAAGTTGTTAGAGCGTAGTCGAAAACAACTATTATTTATAAAGAAAAACTTTCACCACACCCGCAAGTGCGATTTGCATTAGGATTGTTAAAAACAAATCCTTTACCATTTAATCCTCCAGAGAAATCCAAAGTGGTACCTATTAAATACAGGAAACTTTTTTTATCAACAACGACTTTTATACCGTTATCTTCAAATGCTTTATCACCTTCTTTTTCTTCATTGTCAAATGTGAGTTGATACATCAATCCGGAGCAACCTCCACCATCAACACCAACTCTTATAAAATATCCAGCCTTCCCTTCGTCTTCCATCAAACGAATTGCCTGTTTTTTAGCTGTTTCTGTTACTGTTATCATGTTTTAAAAACAATTAATTTACAATAATGTTTATTTAGATTAATTTTAAATAAGAAATAAATCTTTTGCAAAAATACCGTTTTTGTGGTATTGTTGCAAGAAATTTTAATGATTTATTACTTTCAACAATAAAAATATTTTTTTATCTCTAAAAAAAAGGCCTTCGTCTAATTTTTTAGTTTTTTAATCGTTTTTTAATTCCAGCAAAATAAAAAAAACATTCAAATTAATAAAAATTAGTAAATTAGCCCCGTAAAACTATTTAAACTATGAAAAAACTAACGCTAATTGCGGCAATTTTTGCTGTCAATTCTTTTTTTTCTCAAGAAAATTTTAATCTTCCTCCTGGAAGTGTTGTAAAAGAAAAAGCGCATTTCAAAAAAGATTTATCTTCAAAAATCTATGATACTCCAAATTTTTCTCAAGTAGAACAAGTTAAATCAGAATTGCTAAAAGATTTAAACGAGTCAAACTTGCTGGAAATGAAGCAAAATAACATTGAAAGCTTTGAATACTATTCTAAAGCATTAAGTTATTTCACAAACCTAGATCAAAAAGTATTGGCTCTTTTCACTGCGGAACAACTTTGGTATATATATCAGTTTGATAGAGAATTAACAGAAACTTTAAAAAATCTTAAATAATAAGCTATGAAAACATTTTTTAAAATCTTAAGTTTAGTTTTTGTTTTTTCAGGATTAATCAGTTTTGAATCAGCGGCTCAAAGACGTACATTTCCAACTTCTATTTCAATCAATGGAGCAGGAACATATTGTCAATTTGGTGCCTCTACTCAAATCACAATTCCCGCAATGCCTTCTTCACAATGTGGAAGTGGCGCAAATGCAACGGTTTCAAACACGACAACAATTTATAGCAATACCGTAAACTCAACAGTTGGTGGTACAGCAGTTGCTACATTAACAAACACAAGTTTAACTACAAATGCTAGTTTTACACCCCCAACTACAACTTGTGGTACGACCTTTTATTATGCAGAGGTTACTTGGGCTGCAGATGCATGTGCTGCCGCTGGTACATTAACTTCAGGAACGATAGCGGTAACGGTTGATTGCAGTTGCATCGCTCCAAATTCTGATCAAACAATTAATACATGCGGTCTAACTTGGTATGATAGTGGAGGTTCTGCTGGTAACTATTCAAATAACGAAACATATACTGTAACATTTTGTCCTTCAACACCAGGAGAAATTATTGTTGTAGATTTCAATTCTTTTGACGTTCAAGGTGCGGGAGGTACTTGTAACGACATGTTAGATATTTGGCAAGCTGCCGTGCAAGGAGCTGCTGGAACGCAAGACGATAGAATTTGTGGAAACGTTGGTGCTGTTAGATTTGTTTCAACTAGTCCAGACGGATGCATTACCTTTGAATTTAGATCGGATGCTTCAACTACTAGGGTTGGTTGGGATGCAAATGTATTTTGCGCCACTCCTTGTACAAATCCAATTGCGCAATTAACTGACGCATCGATGGTTAGCGTTTGTCCAACCTCTGCATTAAACGCAATACCTAATTCAAATACAATTTCAGTTGACGCTAGTGCATCCACTGCAGGAGCTGGATTTGGGTTAACTTCATATATTTGGGAATGGGGAGATGGAACAACAACTACCACGGCTACTCCAACAACAACACATACTTACCCAACAAATTCGGAAATTTATGTCATGAAATTAAGAGTTGCAGATGACAACTTGGACATCAATGCAACAGGTTGTATGAGTACAAACTCGGTAACAAAAGTAATTCGAATACTGCCAGAGCCTGATTTTACAGGTTCAACGGTAAGTCCCGTAAACGTAACATGTGGAACAAATCAAAATCTTGTCGGAATATTAAGTTCCCAAACACAAACAGAATTTGTACCAAATCCTATTGTTGGTACTACTATTTTACCTGATGGTAGTGGAGTGCCTTTCGAATCTACCATTGATTTTAGTGGCTACTTTAATCCTGGTGCAACAATGGCTGCTGGTTGCTACCCAACAGTTTGTTTTAATATTGAACATTCCTTTTCGCAAGATTTAAGTATTGAATTGGTTGCTCCAGATGGAACTTCAGTTATAATTTTTAACGAACATCAAAATGGAACTGTGGGAACCGGTCCTTCTGTTTTTGGTTCTTGTGTGAATTCTAGTGATTTAACTCCTGTAGTTCCAGGATGTGGAGCTGAATATTGTGTGGTAAATTCAGGTGGTGCCAGCTGGACTGGTGGGGCTGCAGTAAGAACAACTGCTCCTGCAACAGGTTCATGTACTTGGACTGGCGCTTGTGAAGCAACTAGTGCATATTATATTCCTCAAGCATATAATTCAAGCTTTTCATTAAGTGCCCTAAATGGTGTTCCACTTAATGGTATTTGGACTCTAAGAATTACAGATAACTTGGCACAGGACAATGGAGTTCTTTTTAGCTGGTCACTTGATTTCCCTACTTCATGTTTTAAAACATTAGAAACAGTTACACCAACTATTAATACTTTATCTTGGACTCATAGCGGAACAGGTCCAGCGATTCCAGCGCAAACTACAAATTCAACTAATATTACAGACCCTGGTCCTGACCCATGTCAAGTTGCAGGAACATGTACTGGAAATGAATTATCAAATAACGTAACGGTTGGTGCCTTCAACACGACAGGTTCATTCGATTACATTTTGACAGGAACAGATCAGTTTGGTTGTCAGTTTGAACATATCGTGACTTTGAATGTGTCTTGTCCATTAAATGCTACTTTGTCAGGGGCAACATCTTTCTGCGGAAGTGGTTCAACTACCTTAACATTTACTGGAACACCAAACGCAACAGTAACGTATAATATCAACGGTGGTGCAAACCTTACTATAGTTTTAGACGCAACAGGGACTGCAACGCTTAACACTGGCGTTCTAAATAGTACAACAAATTACAATTTAATAAGCGTTACTGATGGAGTAACGACAACCGCATTAGCTGAAACCGAAACAGTTACCATAAATCCAAATCCTAATGCTGATGATCCAGCTGATGTATCTGCTTGCGACTCCTATACCTTGCCAGCATTAACGGTAGGAAATTACTTTACCGCAGCAAATGGCGGAGGTACTCCAATGTTTGCGGGAGATGTTATAAATTCGACACAAACATTATTTGTTTTTGCAGTAAATGGAATTTGTACTGATGAAAATAGCTTTACCATAACAGTAAATAACACTCCAACATTTTCAATTGGAAAAACAGACCCAACAGCATGTAATGCAAGTGATGGCTCTATTACTTTAAGTGGATTATTGCCTTCAACTACTTATTCCATAACATATAATGACGGAGCTGTAGTTGTTGGTCCTGCAAGTTTCACAACAGACGCTTCTGGGAATGTTTTGATATCAAACACATTAAATTTTGGTTCATATACAAACTTTATCGTTGATTTGAATTCCTGCCCTGCAACTGATTTAACTGGAGTTTCACTTATAAACCCTGGTGCACCAGATGTTAATCCAGTTTTAAATCAATCACTTTGTACACCTAATACATTTACTCTACCTGCAATTACGGGTACTAATTTAACCGGTACAGAATCATATTATGATGGTGCCAACGGAACAGGAACAGTTTATTCTCCAGGTGACGTAATTTCTTCTAATATTACATTATTCATATTTGATAATAATGGAACTTGCTCAGATGAAGAAAGTTTTAGTATCACAATCACTCCAACTCCTGTTGCTGATGCTCCGGCAAATGTAGCAGTATGTGATTCATATACTTTACCAGCTTTAACAGTTGGAAATTATTTTACTGCAACGAATGGAGGTGGAACTGCGCATTTTGCAGGTGATATCATTAATTCTACTCAAACAATGTTTGTTTTTGCAGCAAATGGAACATGTACAGACGAAAATTCATTTTCAATAACCATTAGTACAACTCCAAGTGCAGATGCTCCTTCAAATGTTTCAGCTTGTGATTCATACACTTTGCCAGCTTTAACAGTGGGTAATTACTTTACCGCAACAAACGGCGGTGGAACTGCGCATTTTGCAGGTGATATCATTAATTCTACTCAAACAATGTTTGTTTTTGCAGCAAATGGAACTTGTACGGATGAAAATTCATTTACAATCACGATAAACACAACTCCAATTGCAGATGCTCCTTCAAATGTTTCAACTTGTGATTCATACATTCTACCAGCTTTATCATCAGGCAATTATTTTACTGCAACAAATGGTGGTGGAACGGCTCATTTTGCTGGTGACGTCATTAATTCTTCTCAAACAATGTTTGTTTTTGCAGCAAATGGTACATGTACTGACGAAAATTCATTTACAATAACCATTAATACAACCCCAACTGCAGATGCGCCTTCAAACGTTTCAGCTTGTGATTCATACACTCTACCAGTTTTAACATCCGGTAATTACTTTACAGCAACAAACGGTGGTGGAACTGCGCATTTTGCAGGTGATGTAATAAATTCATCTCTAACAATGTTTGTTTATGCAGCAAACGGAACTTGTACGGATGAAAATTCTTTTACAATTACAATTAGCTCTTCACCAGTTGTAGATGCACCAGCGAATGTAAATGCTTGTGATTCTTATACTTTACCAGCCTTAACATCGGGTAATTATTTTACAGCGACAAACGGAGGAGGAACAGCTCATTTTGCTGGTGATATCATTAATTCTTCTCAAACCTTGTTTGTTTATGCTGCTAATGGAACGTGTACAGATGAAAATTCGTTCACAATTACAATAAATACAACTCCAACTGCAGATGCTCCTTCAAATGTTTCAGTTTGTGGTTCATATACTTTACCAGCCTTAACATCGGGTAATTATTTTACAGCGACAAACGGCGGTGGAACTGCGCATTTTGCTGGTGACGTGATTAGTTCTAATCAAACAATGTTTGTTTATGCAGCAAACGGAACTTGTACGGATGAAAACTCCTTTACAATTACAATTACTGCTGCACCAGTAGCGGATGCTCCAGTAAATGTAACAGCTTGTGACACATACACACTTCCAGCACTAGCTGTTGGAAACTACTTTACTGCGACTAATGGTGGTGGTACAGCTCATTTCGCAGGTGATGTTATTAGTTCATCTCAAACGATGTTTGTTTTTGCGGCAAATGGAACTTGCACGGATGAAAATTCATTCACAATTACTATAAATACTACTCCGACTGCAGATGCTCCTTCAAATGTTTCAGTTTGTGATTCATATACTTTACCGGCTTTGACAGTTGGTAACTACTTTACTGCGACCAACGGTGGTGGAACAGCGCGTTTTGCAGGTGATGTAATTAACTCTTCACAAACCATATTTGTTTATGCAGCTAATGGAACTTGTTCAGACGAGAACTTCTTCACCATCACAATAAACAATACCCCAAGTGCTGATGATCCTTCTGATGTAATTGCTTGTGACACATACACACTTCCAGCACTAGCTGTTGGAAACTACTTTACTGCGACTAATGGTGGTGGTACAGCTCATTTCGCAGGTGATGTTATTTCTTCGACTCAAACATTATTTATTTTTGCAGGAAATGGAACATGTACGGATGAAAATACATTTGTTATAACAGTTAATCCAACTCCAGGAAGCCCTTCAATCACTGTAGATACGAGTTATTGCTATTATGAAATAATTGCTAACTTGCTAGCATCTCCGATGGCTGGAGCAACAACAACTTGGTATAGTGATGTAAATTTAACTAATCAACTTGGAACTGGAAATAGTTTAGCTCCTGGAACAGATATTGGAACTGTAACATATTACGCAACTCAAACATTAAACGGATGTGAAAGTGCACCGAGTCAAGTTACAGTTACCATCAACTCATGTGGAATTACAGTTCCAACAGCTTTTACACCTGACGGTGACTTGACAAATGATACTTGGCACATTGAAAATTTAAATGAATTTTTTCCAGAGTGTAGAGTAACTATTTACAACAGATGGGGAAGTCAATTATTTGAATCAATTGGATATAAAGATGAATGGAAAGGTGACTACAATGGAAATGACCTTCCTGTTGGTTCTTATTATTATATCATCGAATTTAATGACGGAAAAACAGAAAATCAAAATGGTACTGTATCAATCATTAAAAACAATAAAAATTAATAACATGAAAAGAGTTATTTTTATTATTTCGAGTATCTTCTTGACAGTTCAAGCAAATGCTCAACAATTACCTCAATATAGTCAATACCTAAGAAACCAATATATGGTAAATCCAGGATCAGCGGGAGTATATGACTTTTTAGACGTAACTGTAAGTGGTAGATTACAATGGGCAGGTTTTGATAATGCTCCTAAAACGACATATTTATCAGCAACAAAACCATTGAATAAAATCCCTAAAACACCATATAATCCTGCTATTAGAACGAGTACAGGTGTTTATAAAAATCCAGAAATAAAAACTGGAAAATTTAAACAAGCAATTGGAGGTCAATTAATTGCAGATCAATATGGAGCATTTAGAAAACTTTCTTTAAGTGGAACATATGCCATTCATATTCCAGTTTCAAAAAACTACAATCTTTCCTTTGGAACGAAATTAGGTTTATCAAGTAATTCATTTTTGCAAGAAAAAGCAGTTGTTCTAAATAGCGCAAGTGATAACAGTTATCAAACATTCGTTGCAAATAATAAATCAAAATATATCATGGATTTGGGTGCTGGCTTGTATTTGTACTCAAAGGACTTATTTTTTGGAATTTCAGCTGATCAATTGACGAAAGATTTTGTAAATTTTGGTTCAAGTTCATCTTATTTCGACCCTAGAATGACTTTCTATTTTACAGGTGGATACAAAATTAAAGTAAATAAGGACTTAACTCTTACTCCAGCTGCATTGGTTAAATACATGAAACCAGCACCAGCATCTGTTGAAGGAACGGTTTTACTAGAATACCAAGAAAGAATTTGGGGTGGATTATCCTACAGACATAAAGATGCAATCATTGCAATGTTTGGATTAAACATCAATGAAAAGTTCAAATTAGGTTATTCTTATGACTATTCAATTTCAAGAATGAATAAATATAGTTCTGGTGGACACGAATTAGTGCTTGGTTTAATGATTGGTAGATAATATAAAGATTAAATAAAATGAAAATAATTATTTCAATAATTGCATTTACTGCAATATCATATAATACTATGTTCTCTCAAATATGGGATTTTACGGAACCTGTAAAAATAAGTACTAATGTAAATTCAAACGCAGAAGAAAGTATGCCTGTATTTGCCAAAGACAGCATGATTTTATATTTTGTAAGAACCTATGAAAATCAAAATTTAGCTGGTGAAAATGATCAGGATATTTGGTTTAGTAAGAGAGATAAATCAGGAAATTACTCAAAAGCTGAAAAAATGGATGATTTAAATAATAAAAATCATAATGCTGTTTTTGGAGCTAACAAATCTGGTAATATTTTATACTTGTTATCCTCTTACGATGGTAAAAAAGATTATGTAAAAGGATGTGCTGTATCTAATTTTTCTAATGGTAAATGGTCAAAACCAGAGAGAATACAAATACCTGGTTTGGATATCGAGGGGAATTTTTATTCGTTCAATATGAATCAAAAGGAAGATGTGTTAATTATTTCTTACATAGGAGTAAATTCAGCTGGTGAAGAAGACTTATATTTTTCCATGAAAAATAAAGAAGGAAAATGGTCAGAGCCAAAATCTTTAGGAAGTAACATTAATACAAAAGGTTTTGAAATATCTCCTTTTCTTTCTACTACTGGTGACACATTGTTTTTCTCAAGTAATGGACATGGTGGATTAGGCGATGCAGACATTTTTTATGCAGTTAAAAAAGGAAATGCGTGGGATAGCTGGTCAAAACCAATTAATTTAGGCAGTAAAATTAATTCACCAAAATTTGATGCTTACCTAAGTTACTCTGAACGACAAGTTTTTTGGTCAAGTAACAGAGATGATAAATATAGCGATATATATACGTCCCTGCCATTTGTTAAAACACCTTTATTAGCAGATGCTAGTGGTAAAGACGTAACAATTCACAAAGGAAGCGACGGTAAAATTGATTTAAATGTTAGTGGTGGAAAAGGTCCATATACTTATTTATGGAGTAATGGAGCTATTGTCGAAGATCCAACAAATTTGGTTAAAGGAGATTATACAGTGAAAGTGACTGACCAATGGAATCAGGTTGCTGAAGTAAAAGTACACATTGATGAACCTCTTCCAATTAAAGAAAATCTCGAAGAGATTATTTATTTTGATTTAGATAAATATGCTTTCAATGATGAAAACGTTCAAACCTTAGATGCATTTTTGACAAAGTTAAATGGAAAAACAAATTATAAAATTATTGTTGAATCTCATTGTGATCAAAGAGCAAGTATACCTTATAATGTTCGCTTATCTAAAAACAGATTAAATACTGTTTCCAAATATTTGGTAAAAAATGGAATAGATAAAAAAATAATTTCGGGTACTTTTAAAGGTAAATCTGAACCAATGATTAACTGTGAAGATTGTACGGAAGAAGAATACAGAAAAAACAGAAGAACGACTTTAAAAGTTATTATGCTGTAATGCATTAGCTAATTTATTTTAAGCCACATTGACAATTTATCAATGTGGCTTTTTTATTTTCATTCAATTTTTATTACGCTTAAAATTTGATTAATTTTTTCATTTATTTAATAAAACAACCACAATTTACTGTTCTAAATTCAACTTTTTGTTAAATAAATCACAACTAAACGATTTAGTACAAAAAAATAACAAAATATTGATGAAATTATTTTATTTTACGATAAAAGTCGTAAATTTGAAGCGCAAACTATAAAATAAAACTTCTATGAAAAAATTAATCCTAACGGTAGGCTTCGGCTTATTGTTAACAGGGACGTCTGTTTTCGGACAGCGGAAATGTGGAACGATGGAGCATCACGCTGCGACAGTTCAACAGAATCCATCAGTACAATTCAATCTAGACCAAATCAATCAAATGACTCAACAGATGATTGAAAATGGTACAGTTGAAATGGAAAAAGCTGTAGTAACAATTCCAGTTGTTGTGCACGTTTTATATAACACAACAGCCCAAAACATCTCCTTAACTCAAATTCAATCTCAAATTACTGTTCTAAACAATGATTTCAGAAAATTAAATTCAGATTGGACAAATACTCCAAGTGCCTACTCAAGTTTAGTAGCTGATTGCGAGTTTAATTTCTGCTTGGCTACAGTTGACCCAAATGGAAATGCAACCACAGGAGTAATTAGACAAAGTACAACAAAAACAGTATTTGACGCAGATTTAGATGATGCAAAGTCAAGTTCTACAGGTGGAAGTACTGCTTGGCCTGCTGGTTCTTATTTGAACATTTGGATTGTACCAAGTATCAAAGCTGGAACAAATACAGGTATTTTAGGTTACGCGCAATTCCCTGGTGGGGCTGCTGCAACTGATGGTTTGGTTATTTGCCACAACTATTTCGGTACAACTGGAACAGTTTCTGCACCATTTAACAAAGGAAGAACTGCAACACACGAAATCGGTCACTGGTTTAATCTTTACCACATTTGGGGTGATGATGGAACGGCATGTACTGGTTCTGACCAATGTTCAGATACGCCAAATCAAGCTGACGAGAATTATGGTACTCCTACATTCCCACAAGTATCTTGCTCTAACTCTGGTGATATGCACATGAATTACATGGATTATGTTGATGATGCTGCCATGTACATGTTTACTTTAGGACAAAAAGCTAGAATGCAGGCTTTATTTGTAACAGGTGGTGCTCGTGCATCCTTGAAAACATCAAATGGTTGTGGAACAGGAACAGTTGCAACTCCTTCATATTGTGCTTCAAATGGGACAAATGTAAGCTACGAGTACATTAACAATGTTACTTTAGGAACAATTAACAACACTACTGCCGCAAATGCAGGATATGGTAACTTTACAAATTTATCTACAAACTTAACAATTGGTGCAACAGCTTCAATTTCTGTTAAACCAGGTTTTGTAGGAACAGCATATACTGAATACTTCAATGTTTATATCGATTACAACAAAGATTTAGATTTTGACGATGCGGGCGAATTAGTTTATTCAGGTTCTGGTACTTCAACATTAACTAGTTCATTTACAGTTCCTGCTGCAACAACTGCTGGTTCAACTAGAATGCGTGTTGTTATGAAAGATGGAGCAATTACTAGTCCTTGTGGAACTTATACATACGGTGAAGTTGAAGATTATACAGTTAATTTAACAACTGGTACCTCAACTCCAACTTGTAATGCACCAACGGGTTTAGCAGCAGCTTCAATTACTTCTTCAAGTGCTTCTTTATCTTGGACAGCAGTTTCAGGTGCTTCAAATTATACAGTACAAGTAAAACCATCAACTTCTGCAACTTGGACAAGTTACACTGCGACTTCCAACACTCTAGCATTAACAGGTTTAACTGCAAGTACAACTTACAACTGGCAAGTTAGAACAAACTGTACTTCAGGAGCAAGTGCATATACTGTTGGAACAAATTTTGCTACGACAGCTGCAACAACAGGATGTACAGATTCTTATGAGTCAAATGAAACCTTGGCAACTGCTAAATTAATTTCGACTGGTTCGAACTTAACTGCTAAAATTGGTTCTTCTACTGATGTTGATTGGTTTAAATTTGCCAACACTTCAACTTTGAAAAACATCAAAGTTACCGTAACAAACTTACCAGCTGATTATGACTTATACATGTACAACAGTGCTGGAACATTGCTTTACAAATCTGAAAACGGAAATACAACTTCTGAAGCAATTACATACAACAATGCTCCTGTCGCTACATATTACATCAAAATTGTAGGATACAATGGTGCAAACAATGCTAATTCTTGTTACACGTTTAGAGCAACTAGAAGCAGTACAGCATTAAAAGATTCAGATGGTGATGAAGAAATTATTTCTACAACTAAAATTGATGAAACAATCTTCAGTGTGATGCCGAATCCATCTGTTGATGGTAAATTTGTTTTCAATTTATCAAATGACTTCACTGGAACAGTTAATGTTGTTGTTTACGATGAAGCTGGAAGAATCGTTATTCAAAACGAAATCAATAAAGGTGAAACTTTCTTGAAAGAAGCGATTGATTTATCTGACAAAAACAAAGGAATGTATATCGTTAAAGTTTACAACGATGCTTTCCACGTTACTGAAAGAATCTTATTTGTAAAATAAAATTACCTAGTATATTGAAAAATGGCTCTCAGAATTGGGGGCCATTTTTTGTTATATCAAAAATAAATTGTAATTTTGCACTAGTTCTTTAATGTATTACTTATTAAGAAAGGTGGAGGGATAAGGCCCTGCGAAACCTTGGCAACCAACTATAATTTGCTGATTAGACGATCAGTTTTGGAAAACCGGTGCCAAATCCTATCAGTGTTTTAACTGAAAAGATAAGTGTTTGTTCATCAACTCTCTTAATTTGTAATTTTTTAAAGCATAAATTAAAAGAAAATGAGCAAAACAATTCAAGAAATTCTGCAAGAAAAAATTTTAGTCCTTGATGGAGCAATGGGTACGATGATTCAACGTCATAAACTCGAGGAAGAAGATTTTCGTAAAGGCTGGTTTGATAATCACCATAAACCCTTAAAAGGAAATAACGATTTACTTTCTTTGACTCGTCCAGAAATAATCGAAGATATCCACCGTCAATATTTTGAAGCTGGAGCCGATATTGCTGAAACAAACACTTTTTCTGGAACAACCATTGCTCAAGCAGATTATGATTTGGAATCAGCAGTTTATGACATCAATTTTCATTCTGCCAAAATTGCAAAAAAAGTAGCTGAAGAATTTACAGCTTTAAATCCTGATAAACCTCGTTTTGTTGCTGGATCGATTGGTCCAACAAACAGAACAGCAAGTATTTCACCAGATGTAAATGATCCAGGATTCAGAGGAATTACCTTTCAAGAATTAGTAACAGCCTACAAGCAACAAGTGAATGCTTTAATGGATGGTGGAGTAGATATTTTATTAGTAGAAACCGTTTTTGATACGCTAAATGCAAAGGCAGCTTTATTTGCCATTGATGAAGTTTTTGACGAACGAAATACTAAAATTCCAATCATGGTTTCAGGAACAATAACAGATCAATCAGGTAGAACCTTAACGGGTCAAACAACCGAAGCTTTTTTGATTTCAGTTTCTCACATGCCTTTATTGAGTATTGGTTTAAATTGTGCTTTAGGAGCCTCAATGATGCGTCCGTATTTACAAATTTTGGACAAAGAATCTCCTTTTGGAGTTTCTGCTCATCCGAATGCTGGCTTGCCAAACGAATTCGGTCAATACGATGAAACGGCAGAACTTATGGGTGAACAAATCAAAACCTTTTTAGATGAACAGCTTGTAAATATTATAGGTGGTTGCTGCGGAACAACTCCAGCGCATATAAAAGTAATAGCGGATTTGGCGAAAAATTATAAACCTAGAAAAATTGAAATTTTAGTTTAACGATAATCTCATTTCCCTCCTTGAGGAGGGATTAAGGGAGGTGACACAGAATTGGTCCTCCCCATTAATCCCCCTCCAAAGGGGGAGAGGAAAATAAATGAAATGAAAAAATTACCCCCATTAAAATTATCAGGTCTTGAGCCTCTAGTAGTTACGAAGGAATCGAACTTTATCAACATTGGTGAGAGAACAAATGTTACAGGATCACGTGCGTTTTTGCGCATGATTCAAGAAAATCGTTTTGAAGATGCTCTTTCTGTTGCCTTAGAACAAGTCGAAGGAGGTGCGCAAGTCATCGATGTGAACATGGATGAAGGAATGATTGATGGAAAAGAAGCGATGGTTAAATTTTTGAATTTGATGGCTTCCGAACCTGATATTTCGCGCATTCCAGTGATGATAGACAGTTCGAAATGGGAAATTATTGAAGCGGGTTTACAATGTATTCAAGGAAAAGGAATTGTAAACTCAATCTCTCTGAAAGAAGGGGAAGAAAATTTTATTTCACAAGCTAAAAAAATCAAACGATACGGAGCCGCAGTAATTGTTATGGCTTTTGATGAGCAAGGTCAGGCAGATTCTTACGAAAGAAGAATTGAAATTTGCGAACGCTCGTACCGAGTTTTGGTGGATAAAGTGAATTTTCCAGCACAGGATATCATTTTCGACCCGAATATATTCCCAGTTGCAACTGGAATGGACGAACACAATAACAATGCCTTGGATTTTTTCAGAGCTACAAAATGGATTCGTACAAATCTGCCAGGAGCTCACGTAAGTGGTGGAGTTTCAAACGTCTCTTTCTCTTTTAGAGGAAACAATAAAGTACGAGAAGCTATGCATTCCGTGTTTTTATATCATGCGATTAAAGAGGGAATGGATATGGGAATCGTGAATCCAACGATGATTGAGATTTACGATGATATTCCGAAAGATTTGTTGGAGCATGTGGAAGATGTGATGTTGAATCGCAGACCGGATGCAACCGAAAGATTATTAGAATTTGCTGAAACGGTAAAAGGAGACGCAACCAAAAAAGAAGTTGATTTATCGTGGAGAAACGTTTCTGTTCAAGAGCGTTTAAAACATGCTTTGGTGAAAGGAATCGTTGAATTTATTGATGAAGATACAGAAGAATGCAGAAAATTATATGCGCGTCCAATTGAAGTGATCGAAGGTCCTTTAATGGATGGTATGAACGTGGTTGGAGATTTGTTTGGAAGCGGAAAAATGTTCTTACCACAGGTTGTGAAATCTGCTCGTGTGATGAAAAAAGCAGTGGCTGTTCTTTTGCCATACATTGATGCAGAAAAATCGGGCGAAAGTTCTTCAGCAGGAAAAGTCTTGATGGCTACTGTAAAAGGCGACGTTCACGATATCGGAAAAAATATTGTTGGAGTTGTTTTAGGTTGTAATAATTATGAAGTAATTGACATTGGTGTAATGGTTCCTACCGAAAAAATCATTGAAACTGCCATCAAAGAAAATGTTGATGTGATAGGTTTAAGTGGTTTGATTACACCTTCTTTGGATGAAATGGTGCATGTTGCCAAAGAAATGGAACGTGCGGGCTTGTCAATTCCTTTGATGATTGGTGGAGCAACAACTTCTCGCGTGCATACTGCTGTAAAAATTGAACAAAATTACACCAAAGGACAAACGGTTCACGTATTGGATGCCTCCAGAGCAGTAACAGTTGTTGAAAGCTTGTTGGGACACAAAAAAGATGATTTTGTCACAGAATTAAAGGCAGATTATCAAAAACTACGTGAACACCACGAAAAACACCGTTCAGAAAAAAACTTACTTTCTTTGGAACAAGCACAAAAAAATAAATTCCAAATTGAGTGGAAAGCTGAAGATATTGTTAAACCAAAGGAATTAGGTGTAAAAGAATTAAAAGCATATCCCTTAGAGAAATTAGTTCCTTACATCGATTGGACACCTTTTTTCCAAACTTGGGAATTACACGGTAAATATCCGAATATTTTAGAAGATGAAGTTGTTGGTGTTGAAGCTAAAAAACTTTTTGCAGATGCACAAGCAATGTTGCACAAAATTGTATCCGAAAAATGGTTGCAAGCCAATGCGGTATTTGGATTATTTCCAGCGAATGCGATTGGTGATGACATCGAAATTTATGCAGATGATTCTCGTTCTAAAGTTCAAGCGGTTCAATACAGTTTACGTCAACAGACAACAAAAGCGCAAGGAATTCCAAATTTAGCTTTAGCGGATTTCATTGCACCAAAGGAAACAAAATTAAACGATTATGTAGGTGCTTTTGTGGTGACAACTGGCATTGGTTTAGATGAAAAAGTAACTGAATTTGAAAAAGACCACGATGATTATTCTTCTATTTTGTTGAAAGCATTGGGAGATCGTTTGGCGGAAGCATTTGCGGAACATTTACATGAATTGGTTCGTAAAGATTATTGGGGATATGCCTCTGATGAAAAATTGGAGAACGAAGAATTAATCAAAGAAAAATACCGTGGAATTCGTCCAGCACCAGGATATCCAGCTTGTCCAGATCATACTGAAAAAGTAACACTATTTGAAATCTTAGATGCAACAAAATTAAGTGGAGTAACTTTAACTGAAAGTTTAGCGATGTACCCAACGGCTTCGGTATCTGGCTGGTATTTCGCTCACCCACAAGCCAAGTATTTTGGATTAGGGAAAATTTCAAACGAACAAGTGAAATCGATAGCAGAACGAAAAGGTAAAAGCTTTGAAGAAATGGAACGTTGGTTGGGCAGTGTGATTTTGTGATGTACAACTTAATTGTGTTTTTAATATTTCAATTTTTAAAAACCTTTAAATCAAATAAATAGTTTGTTTAAATTCCATGATTTACAATTTTTTACATTTTCGGAATTAATTACATAATTTACAAATATTTGTATATTTGGATTTAATTTATATATTTGTAAAATATTTCAAAAATGGGATTCATGGAACAAGTGGTAATAAACAGACGTTTACTCAAAGAGACTTTAGAAGTTGCTTCCGAGTTTAAAATCGTTTGTGTTACAGGTCCAAGGCAAGCAGGAAAAACGACACTTTGCAAAAAAGCTTTTCCCGAAAAACCGTATATCAATTTAGAAAATCCAGATGTATTGTTGTTTGCAATGCAAGAACCACGGAAATTCTTAACGCAATTTTCAAACGGTGCAATTTTAGATGAAGTTCAAAATGTGCCTTCACTTTTTTCTTATTTACAAGAAATTGTAGACTCAAAAGGAACGAGTAATCAATTTATTTTGTCTGGAAGCAATAATTTTTTGATGCAAGAAAACATTTCACAATCCTTAGCAGGAAGAGTTGGATATGTCGAATTGATGCCTTTCAGTTTGAAAGAATTAGAAGATAGTCCAATAGAGATTAGAATGCATCAACGCATGCTTGAAGGATTTTATCCTGATGTTGCTACGGGTAAAAACTCTCATAAACGCTGGCATGAAAATTACATTAAAACCTACGTTGAAAGAGACGTCAGACAAATTAGAAACATTGGAAACATCTTTCTCTTTCATAAATTTTTAAAAATCTGTGCTGGTCGTGCAGGACAGTTAATAAATTATAGTTCCATCGCTAAAGATATTGGTTTGGATGTGAAAACAATTGATTCATGGCTTAGTGTTCTTGAAAGTAGTTACATCATTTTTCGCTTGCAGCCACTTCATCCAAATTTTAACAAAAGGGTGATTAAGTCCCCCAAATTATACTTTTACGATACGGGAGTTTTATGTTCCTTACTGGGAATAAGTACAATTGAAGACTTGAAAAATTCATCATATTATGGTGCTATTTTTGAGAATTTCATCATCACGGAAGCTCAAAAGAATCGAAAAAATAAAGATAATTTTGGCGAAATGTTCTTCTTTAGAGATAGTATTGGAAATGAAGTAGATTTGGTGATTGAATCTGGAAATAATTTTTTACCGATTGAAATTAAAGTTGCTAAAAAATTTTCAAAGGAACAAATCAAAAATCTCAAGTGGTTTCAAAAAACCTTTCGTCAAGATGGTGGGATTTTGATTTACACAGGAAAAGAAGAACAAAGTTTAGAGAATGAATTAGAGGTTTTGAGTTGGGAAGTAATTTCAAATTTATGATCTTGCAAGAATGCAACTTTTAAGACTAAATAAACGTCTTAAAATAAATTGCATTATGAAATCAATCTACTTACTTGTCAATATTTTTATCTTTAATTTTGTTTTCGGTCAAAATTTGGCTGTGATTAGTGGCAATCAATCTCCTATTTGTAAAAATGGAGCAGTAACACTTTCAAGTGCAACCTCAGTAGCAAATACTCCTATCTTGTATTCCCTTTGGATGATTGATGGACCACTGGGATATAATTATTCCGACACCACTTTTGAAGGTGAAGATTTAACACTAAACCTTTCTCAAGTTGGTTTGTATAATGTAGCTTTGATAAATATTCATGAAGATTTTTCTACAAGTTTTGACCAAGAATTTGAATTTTTACAAGTTTACGAAGTAAATGCTTCGTTTACTTCAATTTTAATGGATTCTGATTTGGATGCAGATGGTCTTTATTTTTGTCCACCTGTTGTTGGTAATTTTTCAAACACATCAACTTCTGTTGTTCCACTGCAAAGCTTTGAATGGAAATTTACCAATCAAAATCTGGCTTTTAATCACCAAATTAACACAACAGAAAACCCAAATGGCATTCAATTTTTATATCCAGGAAATATCGATTTGCAATTAATTGTTACTGATTCAAATCAATGTTCTGACACGGTTTTTATTCAAGATTTTGTATTTATAAATGGACCAATTGCCGAATGACATTATGCTCAAACAGGAAATTCAAATTTCATGGAGTATAATTTTAGTGTTACCAATATCGAAAACGTAGCTTCACTAGAATGGCATTTAGGAAATGGTGTAATTATCAATGATTTGGATGGATTTACATACACATATTCTACAGGAGGAATTTATAATGCCTTTGTTGATGCTGTTGATTTATTTGGATGTGTTGTTAGGTATCCACTTGGCGAGCTTTTTCCTGGCGTAAATTCAATTGAAAAACATTTTTATAATACGTTGAAATTCTATCCCAATCCAAGTTCAGATTTCATCACTTTTGTAAGTAATTTTGATGCCTCAATTTCAATTTGGGATATTAATGGAAAGGAAATCTCAAGTGAACTTTACAAAATTTCAGAAAATAAAATTGATGTCAGTAATTTAAATGAAGGAATGTATTTCCTTATTTCGAACGGCAAAAGTTATAAATTTATCAAAAATTAGTACTCAATATTTACTTCTCCCAAAGTTTCAATAATTTGTGGTTGCACTACTACAGTATCGCCAATTAATGTTTTTGTACAAACTTCCGCTTTAAGTTTTTTCGAATTTCCTTTTGTGCTTTCAAGCTTAGTAGTGTCAATTGGTATAACTTTTCCCATTGTTTCTTCTGGGATATCTTGAACAACATCACCTTTTATGTGTTCGACATTTGGCTCGCCTAAAGTTCCTGAATTATTAGAACAAGAAGTAAACAAAAACCCACCAAAAACAAGATACAAAGCCATGGCAAATTTGGTCATGCGCTTTTGTAAAAAAGAAAATGAAGACTTTTTTTGTGATTCGATTTGGTCTGATGCAAAACGACCACAAACTTTACCTGTTGCTTCCTTGAAAAAAGATTTAATTTCATCTTTTGATTTCTGAGAAAAATCAACAACCGTTTTGGTACATTTTAAACAAAAACGCCCTTGATCCTCTGGTAACATTTCGTTCCAGTTCTCGTGACATGGTTTTGGAATGGTAATTTTCATAAAACAAACTTTACTTCTGATACAATCATAAGGTAAAAGCGTTCATTTATTTTAAAATCCAAGAAGAAATTTGAATTTCATTTAATTTAGAAACAATTGAAGCCGCTTCAGAATTTGAATTGGAGCTTCCAGCAACTACACGAATTAAACCGTTTGATTCAGGATAGGTAAATGCTGAAAACCCTTTTGCTTTCAATTCGTTCATTAATGAATTAGCATTTCCTTCATTACTAAAACTACCGACAATAACTTTAAATTTTCCAGATTTGCTTGAAGTATTTGTGTTTTCAATTTTAGGAACTTCCACTGGAGAAGACTCAACTTGTTCAACAGTTTCAAATGCTTGCGTTGCTTTTTCTTCTTTGATTTTCACATAAAAAATCTCGTCATCAATTTCCATTGGAAAAATGGTAACATCTTCAGGCAGTTTTGACGTCATTTCATCCAAAGTTTGTGTTTTTGGAATTGGTGTAAATACGGTCTGAAATTTCGATTTGTTATAAGTTTCCGCTACTTGTTTATGCAAAGGGTTGAAATCTTGGACAGAAAACATTCCTGATTCTAAAACATCGGTTTTTGTTGGAATCCAAACACTGTAAAAAGCAATAGGCAAAATACATGCTGCTGCAACATAACGCAATAACTTTTTATTACTTTTTGGCGCAAGTGCTATAACTTTCGCTTCTTGTTTTTCCTTTTTAGGAAGTTTAATTTCTGGAATAATAGTTAAAACTGGTGTTTCAATTTCTTCCTTTTCAACGGTAAAAATTGGTTGACTTCGTTTTTCTTCTTTGACTTCAATTTCTTCAGCAAAGAACTGAACTTGAGACATTCCAAAAGATTGAAGCAACAAGTTAAAAAAGCGATCTTGCTCGAAACGAATGTTTTTTTCGTTGTCTAAATATATAAAACCTACTTTATCAATAGAAATACGCTTTCCACTATTTAAAATTTCAAACCAAGCGTTTACTTGGGTTTCAACTTCAACAACAGCTTCCTCGTAAGTACAATTGAATTTTAATGCAAAATTGGAAAGCAACAAACCATCATTATTGGTCAATTGCTTGTTAAACAAAACAGATTTTTTTGGAGGCAACATTTTACCAGATGCATAATCAATTGCAGCGGAAGTTTGTGTAGCAATAAAACCACCAAACTTAGGCACAACAACACAATTGTTACGCAATAATAATTCCCCTATTAATAAATCTATTTGCATCTTTGTTCTATACGATAAATATAAATTTTTGTTACACTAAAATGATTTGTAACCTAAATATTTGTTTTTGAAGTTTGATAACGAAGTTGTGAAGTTCTAAAATTTTGTTCCGATAGCTATCGGAATTACAATAAGTAAATGATAAATTTTAGAACAAACAAAATGAAGTTAGCGAGCTTTAAAATCGAATATTAATTTGCCATTTCGCTCATAAACTTAATACGCATCAAACGCAACTCCTCCTCCGTATAATCTCCATCAAACTCATGGTAAGCAGTGATTAAATCATCCGTCTCAGCATCTTTAAAATAATCGTAAATTTCTTCTTGATTATCAGGGTCTAAAATATCATCGATGTAGTAATTGATATTGACACGCGTTCCAGAGGAAACAATCATTTCAATTTCTTCGATTACCTCATCCAAAGATTTCCCTTGTGCTTTTCCGATATCTTCTAAAGGCAATTTACGGTCGATGTTTTGAATCAACTGCACTTTTAAACCTGATTTGTTTACCAAAGATTTTACAACTAAGTCTTGTGGACGTTCGATGTCGTTTTCTTCTACATATTTTTTAATCAACTCTAAAAATGGAGCTCCGTAACGCGATGCTTTTCCTGTTCCAACTCCTTGAATGTTAGTCAACTCATCCATTGTGATAGGATATTGCAAACACATATCTTTTAAAGAAGGCTCTTGAAAAATTACAAAAGGAGGAATATTTTTTTGTTTAGAAATACTTTTACGCATTTCGATCAACATGTCATATAATGCTTCATCAAATGCACCACCTTTTCCACCCGTGATGATTCCGCTATCATCGTCATCTGTTCCAGAAAAATCATGCTCTTTAATTAACATGAAGGTAGTTGGATTTTTGATGAAATCCTTCCCTTTTTCAGTCATTTTAATTGTTCCGTAGGTTTCGATATCTTTTGTGATAAATCCACCAACTAAACTTTGACGAATAACTGCATTCCAAAAATGTTCGTCTTTTTCTTTTCCTTTACCAAACAAAGGATTTTGATCGTGACGGTAACTTTTAATTTCTGCAGTTACATTTCCAGCAATAAATGCACACAAATGTTTCGCTTTTTGTTGTTCTTCTAATACTACGACAGCATCCAACAATATTTTTACATAATCTTTTCCTTCTGTTTTTTCACGTGGATGTTTACAATTATCACACATGGTATTACATTTTTTTTCATCAAATTGTTCTCCAAAATAATGTAAAATGTATTTTCTTCTACAAACAGAAGTTTCAGAATAAGAAACCATTTCGTTTAACAATTGTTTCCCGATTTCTTGTTCTGCTACAGGTTTTCCTTGCAGGAATTTTTCTAATTTTTCAATGTCTTTGTAGCTGTAAAAAACCACACATTCTCCTTCTCCACCATCTCGACCTGCACGTCCAGTTTCTTGGTAATAACTTTCAACTGATTTTGGAATATCGTGGTGAATTACAAAACGCACATCTGGTTTGTCAATCCCCATTCCAAAAGCAATTGTAGCAACAATAACACTTGCTTCTTCCATCAAGAACATATCTTGGTGCTTTCCACGTGTATTGGCATCTAAACCTGCATGATAAGGTAAAGCATTGATTCCATTAACGTTTAAAAGTTCTGCTAATTCTTCAACTTTTTTACGACTCAAACAATAAATAATTCCTGATTTACCAGGTTTATTGCGAATGTATTTGATAATTTCTTTTTCAACATCTTTCTTAGGACGAATCTCATAATATAAATTATCACGATTAAACGACGATTTATATAAGGTAGCATCCAACATATTCAAGTTCTTCTGAATGTCAAACTGAACTTTTGGAGTTGCTGTTGCTGTCAAAGCAATGATTGGTACATTTGAAATTTTCTCAAAAATCTCGCGCAATCTTCTATACTCTGGTCTGAAATCGTGTCCCCATTCTGAAATACAATGTGCTTCATCAATAGCAAAAAAGGATATATTAACTGAAGTTAAGAAGTCAATATATTCTTGTTTGGTAAGTGATTCTGGAGCAACGTATAACAATTTGGTTTTACCAGCTGAGATATCAGTTTTAACGCGAGTGATTTCGGCTTTTGAAAGAGAAGAATTAAGAAAATGGGCTATTGCTTCATTATCACTAACACTTCTGATGGCATCTACTTGATTTTTCATCAAGGCAATTAGAGGCGAAACAACAATTGCAGTACCTTCTGACAATAAAGCTGGAAGTTGATAACACAAGGATTTTCCTCCTCCTGTTGGCATAATTACAAAAGTGTTTTTGCCAGCTAACACATTGTTAATGACATCTTCTTGTTTTCCTTTAAAGCTATCGAAACCAAAAAATGTGCGCAAAGCACCTTTTAGACTTTCTTGAACTATCGGCATATTTGAGATATTTGTTTAAGACGTAAATATAAAATTACGAAATTTTACACGAAATTAAACAAAAAATAATGATTTTTTTACATTTTTCTCACTTTTTCTACGAAAATGCTAGAAAAGGCGTTAATCTTACGTAAAAACCCGACGTTAATACTGTAAGCACTTCATTATCAATAAGTCTTAAACAAAAATTTAAAATTCATTTGACTCAATCCAATCCTTAGCTCTTGTCCCAAATTGGTTATTATGCCATTTATAAATTGCTTTTGAATGATTTATTTTAACGAAACAAGGAAACTTTCCTTCTGACAAGCTAAGAAGTTGCGTTAAATTTCTGCCCAATTCTACTTTTATTTTTGGATTTAATGCCTTTCTATACTCTGCTTTTGCAGCTAAATTAGAAGTGCATACGATGTACTTAATTTTCAATTTTGGAGTTCTCTCTTGCATTAAATTTACCTTAGAAATGGATTCATGACAAAAGGGACAGCCTGGAATTGTTAAGACAACAAAATCAATGTTGTTAAATTCTTCCATTTTTATTTCAGATTGTGCCTTTTTACCTTCTTTACTAAAATCTCCTTCATAAATTGGATAAAATGCAAAACATACACTAAATGGTGCTACAAATAAAATAAAAGAAAGAATTACTTTCAGGGTTTTAGACATTAAAATCTTACTTTTAAAAAAAATTAAACCAAAAAAACATCCATAAAAAACCATTAATAAATATGGTGTAATTTTGGAGGCAGTCCAAGTGAAATTTATATTTCTTACAAAAATTTCAATTTCATTAAAAAAAACAGTTGTAAGTATTGAAAGTATTATTAATGCAGCTAGCTTCATGATATTTTATTAAAAAAAAAGGAGGCCATTAGCCTCCAAAAAATGAGTTTATTTTTATAATTATTTTAAAGAGCATGCAACAGTTGAAGTTACTCCACCTGCACTTGCAGTAGCATCTCCTGCATCGCAAGCCGCTTCAGCATCACCTTTTGTAGAATTTGCAATTGTGGTTGTAGCAGTTGATGAAATACTTCCAGCTGTGCTAACACACTCACAAGTATAATCTTTTTTGCAAGAACCTAAAGCAAAAACACTTAATAACGCTGCTACTCCTAATACTTTTTTCATAATTTGTAGTTTTAAAATGATTAATAATTAAGACAAAACTATAAATATAATTTAAAAAGCCAAGTCTTTTTTAAAAATTTATTTCGGTTGCAAAATTGCAATTTTCCCATCTGCATCAGTCCATTGTAATTCTTCATCTGTGTATGTAGTAATTGTATAAGTGCCCACTGTACCAGAAACTGTTTCAGTGTAAGTCATTTTATCCTCATTAAGTACATAAGAAAAAGCGATTGGACTACTAGGAACTCCAAAAAGGGAAACAATATAAGATCCAGTTCCTGTATTTTTTTCATCCTTATTAAAAGTTACCTCGTAACCAAAACCAGTTGTTACGGCAACACCATCATAAGTAGTTGCCACCCAGGTGCCTTCTAACTTCTTATTGATTTTTGCCTCTTTTGAACAAGAAGTAATGGCAAATGCCACAACTGCAAGCATCACAAACATAATTTTTTTCATTTTTATTTTATTTTAAGATTAATATGCGTCTAAATTAAAAAATATTTAGGAAAAGCAAAACCTTTAAGCGTATTTAATGTTAATTTTGCAAAGACAAAAACACATTTATTATGCAAGTCCCAGTTACCATATACGCAGAGATGACTCCCAACCCTTCAACAATGAAGTTTGTTGCTAATAAATATTTACTTATTTCAGGCGAGTCAGTTGAATTTACCTCAATGGCAGAAGCAAAAGGCTATTCTCCATTGGCAGAAGAATTATTTAAATTTCCCTTCGTAAAAGGGGTTTTTATGGCTGCAAATTTTGTTACAGTTACTAAAAACGATTCGCTTTCATGGGATTATATCAACATGGAGCTAAGAGAATTTATCAAAAATTGGATTGCTGACGGAAAAGATGTTTTGATTCAAATGCCAGCGCCGAAACCAATAGAAGAAAAGGAAACTAAAGAATTAAAAAATTACACACCATCCGAATTCGATGAAGCAATTGTTGCCCTTTTGGATGAATATGTGCGTCCAGCTGTTGAAAATGATGGTGGAGCAATAGATTTTAGAAGTTTTGAAGATGGCGTTGTAACAGTTGCTCTGCGTGGCGCATGTTCTGGATGTCCTTCTTCTACTGCAACTTTAAAAGGTGGAATTGAAAATTTATTGAAATCCCATTTACCTGAAGTAAA
This sequence comes from Flavobacteriia bacterium, assembly GCA_046303515.1. Taxonomy (GTDB): domain Bacteria; phylum Bacteroidota; class Bacteroidia; order Flavobacteriales_D; family Crocinitomicaceae; genus M2408. The sequence goes on from JBKCGI010000008.1 coordinate 39,374, forward strand.
AGAGGTAGTTGCTGAAAACGCCTAAATCTTCCCTTAATTCAAAATTATTTAAAGGCTCTAATTTTTTTTTTAGAGCTTTTTTTATGGAATTTTAATTTGATTGTCATCTTACTAGAAAAGTTCAATTAATTAAAATTTAAAGTCATGAAAAAAATAATTTTTGCAAGTTTGATGATTCTACCATTTATCGGATTATCTCAAAGTTCAACCGGAGAAGTAATGGGAACAGTTGTGTTAAAAAAAGACAAGACACCTATTTACAGTGCAAGGGTACAAACTGAATCTAATGGCATTTTTTACAGAGCATTAACAGATCCTGATGGCAAATTTAGAATCTCAGCAATTCCTCCTGGAAAATATATGTTTTCAATCATTTTTGATGGTGATACATTAAAAGATATCCCTTCTATTGTAACTATGGATGGTATAGATAACATGGGCATATTAGAGTTTTCAAAAATGGTTCAAATATTAGGAGAAACAAAAATTACTCCAAGGATTTTTCCAAAATTAACTTATGGAGTAAATCCGGAAATTAAAATGGATTACGAACAAATTAAAAAAAGTCCACAAAAATTTGATCAAAAGGCGATGATAGCAAGTATGTCTTCAGATATTCGCTTAACAGATGATGGAAGTTTAGTTTTTAGAGGTGCTAGAAAAGGTGATATGATTTACATCATGGATGGCGTCAAAATGAATGATGTTGCCAATGTGCCGAGTGCTTCAATTGGTGGAATGATGGCTTATACAGGCGGTATTCCAGCCAAATACGGCGACACAACTGGTGGTGTTGTTGTAATGGAATCATTAAGTTACTTTGACTTATATCGTAGTTGGAAAATTGCTCAAGGCGAGAAATAAATTAATACTCCACATGAAACCTCTTGTTAGCCAATAACGAGAGGTTTTTTTATTTCAAAAAAATGGAGATTGTTTTATCGGATTTTAAATTAACGGCAGCTTCTTTAAAACTTGGTGCACTAAATACACCTCGAGCATTGTTAGAAAAACCATACTTTTCTGTCGGAACTCCGAAAATATTTTTATCTAAAATTCCATTTTTATTTTCGTCATGAAAAACCGCTAAAGCGTAGGTGTCAGTATTAAGATTTTCAAAAATAAGCTGGGAATTTTTAGCACTTACAACTTTATATTTGAAATTATTTTTCTCATCAGGAAATTTGTCTGAACTTCGATAAAGTGCACAACGTATATTGCCTTTAGTATTTGAAATTCCCTCCAAATTTATGACCAAATTGTTTGGTTTTGGAGCGAAAAGTTTCATTGTAATTGCTAAGATAAAGTAAAGGTTCATCTGTTATTTAGATTTATTTTCAATTTTTCTAATGTTATTTTTACAAAAATATGGATTTAAATCATTCGAATTATTAATTTTGAATCATAGAATGCATCGATATAAACTCCATATTTTATTCATGTTATTGATTCTGAACTGTTTTGCTCAAGATCAAGATATTGATATCATGTCACGTCATCGTCCTGGATTTATGTGGTATTATACGGGTATTAAACCAGCGATTCCCGAAAAAGTTCGCAAGTATGACAGATTAATTTTTGATATTACATACAATGACTGGATTTCAAAGAGTCAAAAACCCTTCAAAGTTTCTCCTCTTTCTATTGGTTTCAATACCAATTTGATGTTTGACATTCCTCTCACCAAAGGAAATACACAATCTTTTGGAATTGGTATAGCGTATGGTTTATATCGTGTTCAAATGAAAGATTTTTTTGTACGAAATGATAAAGATGAGTCTACAACCTTAATTTCAGATATCTCACAATACGGAATTGATAAATCAGTTTTCAAATACAATTCACTTTCAATTCCTATGGAGTTTAGATTTCGAGGAAAAAATTGGAAACATGCTAAATTTCACATTGGAGGAAAAGTTTCATACCTTTTTCACCCAAACACCAATTTGTCAAGTAAAATAAGTGGCATAACTTCTCTTCAAAAGACAATCGGTTTTCATGATTTCAATCATTTGAATGCGAGTGCTCATATGCGCTTTGGAATAAGAAATTGGAGTTTCTATGCATCATACAATTTCTTAAAACTTTTCAAAAACAAATCAAGTGTTCAACTTAATCCGTTTCAATTTGGATTGAGTATTTCCTTATTTTAAAATTTGTATTTTCCTTTCCACAAAATAGCAAGTTGCTCGGCGATTTCTTGCTCCTTTTTACTACTTCCCGGATGAAAAAAGTTTGTTCCTGAAATTTGATTTGGTAAAAATTCTTGATCAACAAAATTACCAGGAAATTGATGTGCATACTCATAATTTTCCCCATATCCCAAATCTTTCATCAATTTAGTTGGAGCATTTCGCAGATGCAAAGGTATTTGTAAATCACCCGTTTTTCTCACTAATTCTAAGGCTTCATCAATTGCTAAATAGGATGCATTTCCTTTAGGTGAAGTAGCTAAGTAAATTGCACACTGCGACAAAATTATACGGGATTCTGGCCAACCGATTTTTTCTACTGCTTGAAAAGTGTTATTAGCCAAAATCATTGCTGTTGGATTAGCGACTCCAATATCTTCACTTGCTAAAATAAGCATTCTCCTAGCAATAAATTTAGGCTCCTCACCACCTTCAATTAAACGCGCCAACCAATAAATTGCTCCATTTGGATCACTTCCTCTCACCGATTTTATGAAAGCAGAAATGATATCGTAGTGCATTTCACCATCCTTATCATACATGGCAACGCTTTTCTGAGCAGAATTTTGAACCAATTCATCCGTGATAAGCAATTGTTCAGTAGCAGGAAACATGTTCACAATAATCTCAAACAAATTCAATAATTTACGAGCATCACCCCCTGAAAGTGCAATTAATTGAGTTGTTTCTTGAAGAACAATATTTCGTTTTTTCAATTCAGAATCTTCCACTAATGCACGTTTCAATAATTCCTCTAAATCATTTTTATCGTGAGAATTTAAGGTAAAAACTTGACATCTAGATAAAAGCGCTGATATTACCTCAAAAGATGGGTTTTCTGTAGTTGCCCCAATTAAAGTTATTGTTCCTTTTTCAACTGCTCCCAAGAGTGAATCTTGCTGTGCTTTCGAAAAGCGGTGAATTTCATCGATGAATAAAATTGTTCTTTTAGTGTTGAACATTCCTTGATTTTCCACTTGATGAATCACATCGCGGACATCTTTTACGCCTGAAGAAATCGCTGATAAGATATGAATATTAACATCCATTTCTTTTGAAATCAATAAAGCCAAAGTAGTTTTTCCAACGCCAGGAGGTCCCCAGAATATCATCGATGGAATCATTCCGTTTTCAATCGCTTTGCGGAGCGGTTTTCCTTCACCTAAAATGTGTTTTTGACCAATGTAACTTTTTAAGTTATTTGGGCGCATTCGTTCTGCTAGAGGTGCAAATAAATTCATTTTCAAATTTTAATTTTAGGACATTTAGATTAGTAACTGAGAATTGAATAATCACTCAAACCACTACTAACTCATAACTATTAACTGTTAACTATTTAAAGTCTTTCCAAGGGAGTTTTCATTCCATCTACCAAGGAATAGCAGGCTAATTTATCTTTAAAAACGGAAGATTTAAAAATAGATTTATTCAATAACATACGCACACATTCTTGTATTCCTTCAACGATAGATGGATGTGGATGAACAAGTTCAGCAAGTACTTTTATCCCAGCATCCATTTTAATTAGAAGTCCAACAGCTTGAATTGTAGATGAAGCATGTTCTCCTACAGCTCTCATTCCTAAAATTTTCATTTCATCATCATTGGTGACAATTATTTTAAAAAAACCATCTGGTTTTCGCATTGCAATTGCCCGGGCAACAACAGAATAATCGATTTTAACCACTTTAACTGGAATGTTCTGTTTGACACATTCTTGCTCATTTAATCCCACAGAAGCCACCTCAGGATTTAGGAACATGATTGTACAAATATTGTCATAACTTAAGCGATCCTTAATTTTTCCAAAAATCTTTTCAACGGCGTGTCTTCCTTCAATTTCACCCATATTTACAAGAGCAATTCTACCTGAAACATCACCAACGGCATAAATATGCGGAATATTTGTTTGTGTATCATCATCACCAATATGTAAACCTCTCTTAGACATTTCTACACCAGCATTTTCTAAAGCTAAATTTTCAACATTAGGAACCCTACCGATTGAAAGTAGTGCTTTTTCTACTTGAATAATTTCCTTGGAACCATCAGGATACGATAATTCATATTCAACGTGATTATCTTTTTTCTCCAGTCGTACCAACTGAGCGTTATGGTGAATTGTAATTCCTTTTTCTTCCATTTTGCTGCTTAATAGCGAAGCAATATCTTCATCTTCAAAAGGTAGAATACGATCTTGGCGATCAATGATATGCACTTTCGTTTTACCAAAATTTGCAAAAATAGTGGCATACTCACAACCAATTACACCTGCACCTACAATTACTAAACTTTTTGGAAAATCATTGATGTGTTCTATTCCATCACTTGTCAAAATAAAATCTTCATCAACCACGATGTTCGGCATGAGTCTTGGCCTGGAACCTGTTGCAATTATTATATTTTCACCAAAAACAACATCTTTTTCCCCGTCATTGTCAATGATTTCAATTTCATGAGCGTTTAAAAATTTTGCTTCGCCTCGAATGTAAGTGAACTGGGTATGAAAAGTTTCTGTTTGCAACAACTTTATATGACAAGAGTATTGAAATTTCCGCTCAAAAATAGCCTCATCTAGGGTTTTCTTTACTTGCTCCCAAGTGAAATAAAATGATTCATTATCATTAGCATTTAACGTTTCATTGATATTGTTGACCTTTTGAGACAATTCCCATAAGGTTTTTGATGACATTGCTCCGTTATATAAACCTGCACCTCCGATTCTATCTTTTTCGATTAAACAAACGTTTTTTCCAAAGTCAACCCCTCTCATGGCTGCGGCATAACCAGCAGGTCCGCCACCAATAATAACTAAATCAAATTTTTTCATTTCTTTTTCAGGAATTCGATAATATGCGTTAAATTTACCTAAAAAAATTTACCTTGCATGAAATATCAGAAAGAAATTGATGAAGCTAAGTTACAGTTAAAACAGACTCAAAAAAATTTAAATAAACTTGTCAAAGGAAATCGAAAAAAGATTGATGATTTTTTTCATCAAGAACACGTTTCTGTTTTTAAGAAAATTGATTGTCTAGCATGCGCCAATTGTTGTAAAACTACAAGTCCAATATTTCGCGACATTGATATCAAGCGAATTGCAAAACGATTGAGGGTTTCAGAAAAAGAATTTATTTCCAAAAATTTAAGAATGGATGAAGAAAATGATTACGTTCTAAAATCTTCACCTTGTTTATTTTTAGATGATGACAATACCTGTCAAATATACGAAGATAGACCATTAGCCTGTCGAGAGTACCCTCATACAGATAGAAAAAACATGTATCAAATTTTGAATTTAACTGCAATAAACTCAACTATTTGTCCTGCCGTTGCAAGCATAGTTAGTAAAATTAATAGCAGCACCGAAAAAAATAGTTAGAGAATTTGTTTATTTCAGAAATAATTCTATCTTTGTATGCTAGAGCAAAAAAATTGAATGACAGAATTTCAAACCATAACTGTTCCTGATCGTTGTAAGGAAATTTTTGATTTACAAAAAAACTATGTCAAAATTGATCAACAATTGCATGTAATTTTATCGCATTTTGGTTATTTTTCGCAAGATTTAGTTAATGGTTTTTCTGAAAATGTAGAAGAAATTTTGACTTCGGCAGGAGAAAAAAAGCAAATCATAAAACGGATTTTTTCTATTCTAATTGAAGGATTACAAAACATTCGTGTTCATGGTGAGGCCGATGCGGATGGAAAATATTACGGCTCATTCATTTTAGCAAAAGATGAAACTAAATATAGCATCATTTTTGGAAGCTTAATTAAGCGTGAAAATAAAATTACTCTTGAAAAACGAATTGAAAACCTGAATATTTTAGAAGAAGATCAAACCAAAGAACACTATATGTCTGTCTTAACAAATGGAATTGCTTCAGCTACTGGAAATGCTGGTTTAGGTTTTATTACAATGAAATTGAAATCCAAATCTAATATCAAAGCCAAATTTTATTCTGTTTCTGAAGGATTATATTTTTTTACAACTGAATTGAATTTGTTAAAAGAAAAATAATTCTATTTCAATTCTTCTTAATTAGCAAGAATCACTTAATACACTAAATCAAAAAAGCCATCAATTAAAAAATCAATGGCTTTCTAAAATTTATTTTTCAAATTCTATTTCCCTCCTCCACGAGTTGTTGGCACTTGTCTAGGAGTTTGAGGGTTTGTAGGAATTGTTTTTCCAGTTCCTTTAGTATTATTTGTTGGAACGGTTTTTCCACCAGTTCCACCACCGTTCGTAGAATTCGGTTTACCATTTCCATTTCCATTACCATTTGCTGTGGCGCAAGGACTTGTAGGTTTATTGTTTCCAGTTCCGAAAGTTGGTGGTGTATTTGTTTGGATGCAAATTATCCAATGTCCCATACCTGCTCCATTTGGATTTTTTACTTCAACAGTCATCGTACCTGTAAATAAATAAGTTGTTCCTGGCTGAATTAGAAAAGGCGCTCCATTTAACATCACATTCCCGCCACCAGCAATTGCAGTAAAATATGCACTTGTTGCAGTTCCTGAATACGTGAAATTTGGATTGTTCAACAAGTTGTCTCTTGTATATGTTCCACTAGGTGTAATTAAGCAAAATTCACTTGTACTATTTCCAGGATTAAATCTTGGTCCACAAGGTTCAGTTGAAGTACTGCATTGATTCGTATAACCAGCATTGTTCACATATTCACCATAATTTGGTCCATCATTACTTTGGTTACATCCTGATTTAATCCAAACACCAACAATACATTTTCCAGCATTTGCTCCAGTTCCTTGTAAAGTTGTTGTTTTTCCTGAAAGACCTTCAAATTTTTGCTCTTGACCGTCATAGAATTTTAAAACAACATTGATTAAATCCTTTGTACTTATTGCTGTAGCTGATTTCGAATCTTTTGTAAACGTTGCGCTAACTGTTGGTTTACAGTCTGTAGAACCACCATCAGTCGTCACTGCACAATTTGTTACGTTTTGCGTATTTGCAAAGTATTCTCCATAACCTGGACCATCCGTACTTTCATTACACCCTGATTTTACCCAAATACCAACGATACATTTCCCGGCATTTGTCCCTGTACCTTGAAAGGATCCAGTTTTTCCAGTTAATCCTTCAAATTTTTGAACTGTACCATCAAAAAATTTCAAAACAACATTTGATAAATCTTTCGTACTTGTGACAGTAACTTTTCTTGAATCTGTAGTGAAAGTTGTACTTACAACTGGTTTACAATTTGTATCAACAGGAGTAATTTGATTCATTCTTAAAAAACAAGATTTAGCGTCACTTCCTGCTTCATTTTGTGCTGTAATTTCAATATTTAAATTATTATTATTACTTGACATGTTTACTGTGAACTGGAAGTTCAATTTTCCATTTACCAAAATCGGATTAAAGTTTGAAACAGCTACACCATTGATTTTAATAGAAACTTGATTTAAATCTGTGATATTCAAAATATAACCCATGATGATATTAGTTCCTTCTGGCATTGTAGCAGGACAAGAACCTGGTTGCGTTAAAACGATAACTGGTTTTTCAACTACCTTAGGTTTTGTGTATACAATTGTTTTTGTATCTGAACTTGAACCAAATTGGTTAACTGCAGTAGCAACAATTACGTTATTTCCTTCAACTAAAGTCAAGTTGTACGTCATCGAGCCATTTCCTAAGTTAAAGTTAGCGTTAACAGGACTTCCGTTTACAGTCAATGAAACTTGATTTGCTGCAGTAACAAACTGAGTTGTAGCTTGCACGTTAAATGCACCAACATTCGTATTGAATGGACTACTTGCTGGATTTGTAATTGTTATTTTTGGCGCAACCGCACTTGGATCTGCAATTCTAACTACTGTGAATTTTTTGATCTCTTGTCCACAAGAATTTGTTGCTTTGATCTCAAAAATATTAGATTTCAATTTTAAATTTGCCGTAATACTAAATGTTTTTTGATTCGCATTAAACACAAAGTTGATTGGCAATCCATTCTGCGTAACCGCAATCCCAGAAGCATCTTCAACATCTGTAACATTTCCCTCTAAGGTAATAGTTTCCATAACTGTTGTAGCATTTTCTGCAACAGAGCTTGCTGTAACATTGATAATTGGTTTCTTACAAGCTTTACGTGTTATTTTAACAGGGAAGCCACCAGAACCACAATCATTTGAAGCTTGAATATTGATTGTATTTAAACCTTCAATTAAATCTACGTTTGCAATTAAAATGTGATTCCCATTGTTGAATGTAAATTGCTTATCAACTCCATTTACTTTAAAAACAATTTGAGATTGATTTGTGATATTTAATAAACCAACTCTAACTTCAATAGAACTAACATCAACAGTTGATTCCATATTAATTGGTTGAATCAATTGGATAATTGGTGCCGCGCAAGGTTGACCTGCTTGTTTGTAAACAACAACCGTATTTGCTTTTGTTTCCCCACAAGAATTCGTAGCAATTACTTCAATGATATTTTGACCTAAAGTATAATTTACATTTAAATCATATATTTTGTTACTTCCATTAAAAGTTCCAGGATTTTGTAAAACACCATTTACCAATACTTGAATTTGATTAGCTGCAGTAACATTTAAAACTTTCAATTTGACAGCATTGTTGCTTTGCGCAATTTCAATTCCAGAAGCATTAGGATTTAAAAATGTAATTACTGGTTTTTCACAAGGTGCTACAATTTGGTTGTAAACAATATTAATGGTTGCACTATGCGTCCCCACAGAATTTGTTGCTGTAATCGTGAATAAATTGTTTCCAGCTGTTAGGCCTGTGTTGAATATTAATTCTTTCGTAGCTGGATTGAAACTATATAAAGAAGCATTCACTACCAATCCATTTTGATTCACAATAATTTGTGTGATATTGTCAATATTCAAAATATTTGCTTTGATTGTATAATTTGAATTAGTAACGATTGTTCCCGCTTGACTAGGATTGATAAAAGTAACTTTTGGAGGATAAACGATTGTCTCTTTTTTGTAAAGGATTGTTCTAGAATCTTGTGCTTCACCAGCAGCATTCGTTCCCTTGATAGTTAATGTATTTGAACCTTCAATTAGGGACATAGAGAAGCTTACTTTTTTAGTACTTTGATTAAAAGAGAATCCGTTAAATGCAGCTCCATTTACCAATACACTAATGTTTTGAGCGCCTTCCACATTCAACACTGTGGCTTCAATAGCTGTAGTTGCCGAAGTCGAAGTGTATGGATTAATCAAAGGAGTTGTAATCGTAACAACTGGTTTTAACAATGGCTCTGATTGTTTGAAAATAATTGTTGTGGATTTTGAATCTTGTCCAGCCACATTACTAGCAGTAACTTCAAAAATATTTGCTCCAACGATTAAACCCGAACTGAAATCCATCAATTGTGTAGAAGCGTTGTATGTAAAGCTATTTGAAGCAACACCATTAATTTTTAATGTGATATTTTGAGAACCAGAAATATTTTGAATACGAGCTTTTAAAGCATAACTTGCGTTAAAAACTGTCAATGGATTCAACAAAGGATCAACAAATGTTACCACTGGAGGCAACACAACATCTGCTTTTTTGTAAATAATTGTTGTAGTTTTAGAATCTACTCCAACCGTATTTGTACCTGTTACAACAACAACGTTTACACCTTCAATTAAAGCTAAATTCATTGAAAGGATTTTTGTTGTAGCATTAAAATTGAAATTTGTGAAGTTAACCCCGTTGAAATTCACATTAACACCAGAACTATTTTCAACATTTAAAACCGTTGCAGAAACCTTATAGCTTGGCTGGTCAACAGTTGTTGGAGTTGTCGCTGGAGCTGTGAATGTAACCAATGGAGGCAACATATTAACAGGTTTTCTGTAAATAATGATTACTTGTTTAGAATCTGTTCCATCATCATTTGTACCAGTAACGACAGCAGTATTTGTTCCTTCAATCAAATTCAAGGTTGTTGAAACGTTATTGTTGCCTGGAGTAAAAATGAAGTTTGTAATATTTTGTCCATTTAAGGTAACTTTCACTTGACTTTGAACTGTTACATTTAAAACTGTTGCATTTAAAGCAAATAAGTTATTCTCAGTTGTAAAAGGGGAAGTTGCAGGATTTGTAATTGTAACTACTGGAGGTTTTGGTGCAACTCTTTCTAAAATAATTATGGTAGTAGCTTGCGCGTTACCAGCTGCATTTGAAGCAATAATTTCAAAAACATTTTGACCAGGAACCAAAATTACTGCACTTTGGAAATCATCACTGTTGGCATTATATGTAAAGTTTTGATTAACAGAACCATTTTGTTTAAAGGTAATATTTTCTCTTCCTGCTACGTTCAACACTTTTGCATTCAAAGTATAATTTTGATTTGTTACAGTAATTGGACTTGTTGCTGGATTTGTAAAATACACTACCGGAGGTTGAACATTTTGAACAGGATTGTAAATAATTGTTGTTGTCTCTGTGTCTGAACCTACTGAATTTGTTCCCGTAATCGTAACCACATTCGAACCAATAGTTAAATTTAAGTTTGTCGTTAAATTCCCATTTGCAGGATTGAAATTGAAGTTCGTAAAAGATTGTCCGTTGACAGTCATTGAAATTTGACTTGCATTTTGAACATTTAAAACTGTAGCAATTAAATTAAATCCAGGATTTGAAACTGTTTGAGGATTAGAACTTGGATTAACAAAAGACACAACTGGAGGAGCTTCCTGAGGCAATCTTAAATTAATAATTGTCGTTTCTTGATCCGTTCCATATGCATTTGAAGCAATTATTTCAAAAATATTTTGCCCTGGTTGCAACACCACATTACTTTCAAAATTATCTGTTGATGCATTGTAAGAAAAAGTTCCTACATAATTTCCGTTTTGTCTGAAATTAATATTGTCACGTCCATTGATATATTTGACAAGAGCTTTGATCGTGTAATTTGGTTGAGTAACTGTAGTACCAGAAACATTTGGTTGCGTATACACAACCTCAGGTGCTTGTTGTATATCATTGGTGTTATCAACTGGATTTCCGTGATTTCTTTTCTTCAAATGAAAACGTGTGTAAGCACTTGTGTAGTGATACCAATCATTTTCGTATTTGCCTGCAGAATTGTTATATCCATCCCAATAATCTAATCGTGTGAAGGTTGTTTTGTGCTCTAAACCAACAGACCATCTCGGAGCCAATTGATAGCCAATTCCAAAACCTAAACTTGGCATAAACTCAATATTTGCTTGCCCAGCAGTTGAACCGTCAAGAGTGGTTTCGTAAGATCCATCCAACTCATTATTTAAGGTGCTTTGAGTTAAATCAGAGAATTTGTCATATTTGTAAAGGTAATTGTTGTCATTTTGATTTCTTAAATCACCATTTGCTTTGAAACCGACAATTCCAACGCCACCAAAGGCATATAAATCCCAACCTGTATTTTCGCGCAATTTGTTCAAATGTAAAACCAATTCGAGAGAAACCTCACTCGTTCTTGTCCAATGATTCAAAACTGCAAAGCCTAAACTGTCCTTGTAGTTTTGTAAAACGGAATTATTTGGAATTGCGGAAGTACTATCAGTCGCTTGACCATACCATTTTCCTGTCAGGAATCGACCTCTAATATCAAAGGAGATTGCTTTTCCATAATTGTAATTAAATGATTTACCAATAGTTAAACCATAACCAAAGTCAGATTTATATTTCACATCTGCAGAACTCCAGGTAACCCCATAATTTGCCGTCCAAAACCAACGAGAATCATTGTCGTAACCTTGTTTTCTTTGCCCGAATACTGTTAAGCAAGTGATCAAAAATGCAAAAATCAGTGTAATATTTCTTTTCATAATACGTTATTTTATATTATCGCCAAAAACGATAACTGTGCCAAAAGTGGCAAAAATTCTTGAAATTAAGAACATTTTGCTAATTTTATACAAATTTAAAGGTTGAGATTTAATGAAAAAGTCAATAAATACAAGTGTTTTGAAGTTACATCTTTTTTTTGTTAACGTTTCGTTAATTCTTTTTTGGACGCATTTTTCTTTCACGCAACCAAGTTACAACCAATGTTCACAAGCCTTAGAAATTTGTCCAAATTCGAACAACACCATCACAAATATTGATGCTAATGTTACTATATGTGCTCCTTGTGATGATAATTTCAACATTTGTTTCACTCCAAACAATACGATTTGGTTGAAATTTACAACGAATAATACTGGTGGTTTGACACAAATAAATTTCTCAAATTTAGTCTTTGAAACTGCTGCTGGACAAGATTCCGAAGTTCAGGCAACAATCATTAAAGCAAACGCTCCTTGTGATGGAACTACCTACTCTGCGCAAGGAAATTGTGTAACCAACGCCACAACAAATTTTAGTTTAACGGCTAACCTTTTACCAAATACGCAATATTTTGTTGTTTTAAATGGTGCAAAAAATGGCGCCGGAATAAATATTGCAGCAGAATTCACATTAGATGTTAGTCTTACAGGTGCGGGAGTTCAGCGCATTATCCCAAATTTAAATTTGGAATATCCTTTAAATTTATGTAAAAATGAACTTGCAAATTTCGTTGCGCATTTAACAAATTGTCCCGATAGCTTATCCTACAATTGGTTTATAAATGGAGTTTTGGTTGCTGTCACGCAAGATAGTGTTTTTCAAACAACTGCGGTCCGAAATGGAGATATTGTGACCGTTTCAAATACTTGTTTTACACAATGTGTGGCAATTGTGAGTACCGATTCACCAAACATGAATGTTACTGAATTTTTGGTAGATGCTGGACCAGATCAATCAATTGATTTTGGTGGAAGTGTTGAATTAAATGGCAATACCGCAGGCTTTAGCTTCGTTTGGTCACCTGATGTAAATCTTTCAAGCTCAACTGTCATAAATCCTACTGTCAGTCCTGAACAAACAACAAGTTATTTTCTGACTGGTGAACAAAATGGCTGTTTCATTACAGATGAAGTTGTCGTGACGGTTGGCTTAGACTTAGAAATATTCAATACTTTTTCACCCAATGACGATGGGAAAAACGATACGTGGGAAATTCCAGGTTTAGTGAATTATCCAAATTGTTTGGTTGAAATCTTCGATCGTTGGGGACAACAAGTTTTTACCGCAACTGGTTACAATGAAAAAAAATCTTGGAATGGCCTTAAAGATGGTAAAAAACTTACGCCAGGAACTTACTTTTACCACATTGAGTTGCGAGATACTGACAAAACAAAATTAAGTGGCTACGTGAATTTAATTCGCTAATGAAGACTTTTTACACCATCCTCAGTTTTCCTTTTATAGTTTTGGTAAAAATTTACCAATGGATAATTAGTCCAATTTTTCCAGCAAATTGCAGGTACAATCCAACATGCTCGCACTACATGGTAGACGCCTTGAAAATCTGGGGACCATTCAAAGGACTATATTTAGGTCTGAGAAGAATCTCCAAATGTCATCCTTGGGGCGGTTTTGGTGATGATCCTGTGCCTGAAAGAAAAAAGTAATTTAGCTCAACTTTGAAATAAATTGTTCTATTTTTTGGTACATAAATACTAATTCTTCATCAGTTGTGCAATATGGAGGATTCAGGAAAATAATATTTCCCAGCGGTCTCAATAACATTCCGTTTTCAAGGAAAAAAGAATAGGCTTCATCCCGAATATTTGAAAAATAAGAGGAATTTTCATCCATTTTAATTTCTAATGCAATGATGGTTCCAATTTGGCGCACATCCTTTAACTTTTCATTTTGATTGATTCGCTTGTAAAAAGCTGTGTGATTGCGAGAAATTCGGTCAATGTCATCAAAAAAACCTGGGTCAGAAATCAGATCTAAATTTGCGCAAGCAACCGCACATGCCAAAGCATTTCCAGTAAATGAATGTCCATGTAACAAAGCTTTAGTCTTTTCAGGTGCCAAAAAAGCCTCATAAATTTCATCCGTTGCAACCGTTAAACCTAAAGGCAAAACTCCACCTGTCAATCCTTTCGAAAGACAAACGATATCTGGCGATTCTGTGGAATAATTATGAGCGAAAAGTTTACCTGTTCTTCCCCATCCCGTCATGATTTCGTCCATGATAACTAAAACATCATACTTTCGAGCTAATTGACAAATTTTATTCAAAAACTCTGGACGATACATGCGCATCCCTGCTGAACCTTGAACCAAAGGCTCTAAAATTATTCCCGCAAATTCTTTTGTTTTAAATAAGATTTCAGCTTGTTCTAAGGCTTTTTCTTCTCGATCAAAACTTGGGAACTCAATATAATCAACCTCAAAAAACAAATGTTCAAAAGGTTTGTTAAAAACACCTCGTTCGCTTACAGACATTGCACCAAAGGTATCGCCATGGTAGGCACCTTCTAATGCTAAAATTCTTGTTTTGGCTTGATTTTTATTACTCCAATATTGGAAAACCATTTTCAAAGCAACTTCCACAGCTGTTGAACCATCATCAGAAAAAAACACTTTTTGCAATTTTTCAGGTAACAATCCAACTAATCGAGTAGACAACTCAACCGCTTTTGGATGTGTTGCTCCAGCAAAAATGATGTGATCTATTTGGGAAAATTGTTCTACCAACGCTTGTTGCAAATAGGGGTGACCATGACCGTGTATATTCACCCACCATGAGGAATTGCAATCCAAGTAAGTTTTACCGTCCTCAGCATAAAGTGTGGAATTTTCTGCTCTAACAATAACCAAGGGCTCAGGAGCTGTTTGCATCTGCGTAAATGGATGCCAAACGTGTTTTTGATCGTATTTTAAAATCTCAGACATGAGGACAAAAATAGTTATGAGTTATTAATTATGAGTTATGAGTGAGTAGATATTTTTGAAAATCTGCTGGCAAAACTCAATTCAGGGCTCAATCAAAAATAAGCAATATATCCGAAATGCACTTTCCCCTCTCTCAAATTCACTGGGTTATCAAACTGGGAACCAATTCCATAGGAAACAGAAAAGTTACCAATTGAGGTACCAAAAGCTAACCCTGTCCCAAAGCCAAAAGGTGTATCTGTTACAAATTTACTTGCCTTATTTTCGTACCAAGCTTGATCAAAAAAGGCAAAGAGAAATGAATTTTGATCTAATAAAAAACGATATTCAAGCGTATTAACAATTCTTGCGGTTGCTTTAATTTCCTCCTCATTGAATCCTCTGAGTGAAATTTGACCACCAAAACGAAAAACTTCATTTTCATAATAACTTGGCGCCAAATAATATTCTGTATTATTGGCTAACTTTAAAATATGTCTTTTTGCTAAAGGAATGTAATATTGAATTTGGAGTTCACCTTTGTAAGTCGTCTCAACTTTCGGATTCAAAGTATCTTTTGTTTTCCGTGTACCAATGGTTCCTTCCAATAAAAAAACCACACCCTTTCTTGGATTTGGAAGATAATCAACCGTTTGACGAGAAAGGGCTAAACCATAAAAATTCGTTTCAACAGATTTTAAATTTGTAAACGAGGAATTATTTTGGCCACCAGCTAAGACATCCGAAGAATATCTTCTATAAAATGCTTTTAAGTAATTCCCTTGTTTCATAGCATATTGAATTCCTAGCGTACTTTTGAGTTCTAAAAAGGAAGAATCTCTTTTATACAATTGAAACTGACCATCAAATCCAAAAGGAGATTGAAATAAATTCGGCAAATTTGCTACCATTTTTAAAGAAGAAGTCTGTTGTTGAATATTGCGCCAATTCAATTCAAATAATTCCGCTCGCTTCAAGGTGTTAACTAATTTTAAACGCAATTCGCCTGTGAGAAACAACTTGTTTTTGATTGGATCTGGCTGTAAACCCACTACCCCATTAGCTAAACTTACAGGTTTTGCTTTCAAATACAAAAATATCTCAACTCCTGCCTCTGTGAATAATAATTCAACAGGTTTGGTTTCATTGATAAAACTAATTAATTTTAATTTGGCTGAAATTTCATTGATTTTTTGCTGATTAAATAAATCCCCCTCCTTGATTTGAATGTAACTTGAAATCAACTTAAGCGATACAATTGGATTTCCCACCAAATTAATTTTTGTGAATCGGTAAAGATTTTCCTTTTGAACAATCAATTTTGCATTTAAATCATTTCCAACATAGGAAATATCTTGCAGGAATACCTTGCAAAAGGGAAATCCATTGTTTTCATAAGTTTTTAGAATGTTTTCCAGCAATTGACTCAATTCTTTTGGTCTAAAAGGAATGTTTTGGATAATTTTTTCAGTAAAATCACCTTTGGTTTTTAAAAATTTTTGTGTCTCAGGATCAATTTCTAGTTGCACTTTATTGAACTTTTGTCCTACAAAAAAATGAACAGTCATTTTTCCACTTTGAAAGTAACTTGAATCAACAGAAGCCAATAAAAAACCACTTTTTATTGCTGTTAAACGCAATTCCTTTACATATTTAACAGCTTCTAAGCTATCTTTAAATTTTGAGGCAACTTTTTTCTTAACAATTTTATAATCTTCATTGGAAAAATGGAGTTCATAACTCTTTTGACCCAAAGAAAATAGCGAAAAAAATAAAAAAAACTGTAACCAAATTCGTCCCATAATGTTATAAACGCAACGCAATTTAGTTTATTTTAATCATTTCAATAGCAAATTGTGGATAAAATAATTTTTATTTAGAATAATTATTATTAATTTTGAGACTTAATTAAAACCAAAAACGATGAAAAAAATATTGACCTTGACTTTGATTGGCGCATTGTTTACAATTTTGGTAGCGTCTTGTGGTTCTTCAAAAGGGAACTGTGATGCTTACGGAAGTGTAAATACTCAAGAAAGCTCTGATTTGGCTTCAAAATAATTTGATGCTAATCGTATCTCAAGGTCATCTCGTATGACCTTTTTTTATGCCTTAACTTTTCAATTAATATCTTGTTTCAACTAAAAAGAATATTTAATTTTGTAACAAAAAAGGATTTTAACATTATTCAGTTAACTTAAACAACATTTATATGCGTTACATACTTTTTCTTTCCTTAATTGTGCTAGCATCTTGCTCGGGAAAAACTGAAGAAAAAACTTTAGAAAATTCTAAAGGTAAAATTGATGGAGCTTTGGACGCTGAAATGAAAGCTATTGATGCAGACATTTCAACCAGTGGTCAAGTAGCGACTTCCATGCGATACACAAAAAATGAAGATGTATATATTGTGGTAAACGCTCATTTGAATGCTGGTGGAAAATTTGTTAAAATTGAAGAAGATTTCAACGACGGCGCAAAAGGAAACAATGGTAAGAATTCTTTTTACTTGAAGGATGATAAAGTTTTTGCAACACGCGCCTATTACAGTGATATGCAAGCTGCAAAACCTGCTTTTGTGGACAGAATTACATATTATGACAAAAATGAAAAAGCAATCAAATCAATTGAAAAAAGAGTTGATTATGAAGAAGATTTAGACCAAGCTGAATATGTGGAAGTCAAAACAGTCGCTTTAAGTATAGATCGTGCAAGAAGAGTTTTAGATCAAAAAGGAGAATTTGAAACAACTTTTCAAGGTTTTATTGACGTTAACCCACTTAAATATATTATTATCGGTGAAAAAAATTCCAATGGATATGTTTCATCCATTCGAGTTGATTACGAAGATGATTTTATTAAAATGCTGTTGAAAGACCAAAATAAATATATGAATCGCAAAATTTTTATCCAATTCGAAAATGTAGTTGATCCAACAGGAATGCAATATCAATCCTACCTTTCTGGAAAAATATTAGACTAAAATGTTCACAGGAATTATTGAAACACTTGGTAAAATTGTTGCCATTCAAAAAGAAAAAGAAAACGTACATTTCACCGTTGAATCTGATTTTACATCAGAATTAAAAATAGATCAAAGCGTTGCCCACAACGGCGTTTGCTTAACTGTTGTTTCCATAGATGAAAAACAATATGTTGTTACAGCAATTCTTGAAACTCTTCAGAAAACAAATTTAGGGAATTGGCAAATCGGCACTAAGGTCAACTTAGAACGTTGTATGGTGATGAATGGACGTCTGGACGGCCACATTGTGCAAGGCCATGTTGATACGACAGCAAATTGCACTTCAATTGAAGATCAAAATGGTAGTTGGAAATACACCTTTCAATACGATTCAGCTTTCGTAACTGTTGAAAAAGGCTCAATTACTATTAATGGTGTGAGTTTGACTGTTGTGGATTCTTCTCAAAATTCCTTCTCAGTTTGCATTATTCCATATACATTTGAGCATACAAATTTTCATACCCTTGAAATTGGAAATACAGTAAACCTCGAATTTGATATTATAGGAAAATATGTAGCGAAATTGATGGGGAAATAATTGTTAAATATTTCACATTTAATGTTTTTTTTCAAAAATAATTTTTGATTTTTAAAAATTCATTGAAACACCTAAAATTATCGACGAATCTAGTTGATTGATAAATAAGTACTGATTTTTAAATATTTAGTACTAAATAACCTTGTATAAGTCTCTACAAATATTTATATTTGATAAACCTTCGCTTAAAGGAGAGTTTACTAATATAAAATATTACTACTATGAATAAAAACTACTTAATTGCATTATTTTCGTTAATACTTTTTTTTAACAAACAAACAATATTTTCACAAACTTGGCTACCTCCAATGGGGACAGGAA
>JBKCGI010000009.1:0-22687 GCA_046303515.1 Flavobacteriia bacterium
TTTATATTTCTGCATTACATATTTATCAACAACTGTTGCAACACTTGGGTCTGCAATTGCATATTTAATCAAAACAGAATCTCCAACTTCCATGAAAGAAAAATCTCCCTGTTCAGAAAATTTTATTTTTTTGTGATTTAAATAAAACATAAAGTATCCCCTTGGAGGATTTCTCACCTGGCCTTTTGATATACTTATTATCTTCGCGATCCTAGTTTTAGAATTTAACAATAATTCTTCGTCACTATGATTTTGATAAATTCTATAACAAAATACAGCTAAAATTAAAGTTAAAACAGCAACTTGAAAAATGGACTTATTTGACATACATTATCTTAATTACTTATCACCATAATGCCCACTAGCAGAAACAACTTCAACAACAATTGTCTTGTCAATTAATTGATATACAATTCTGTCCTTTTGATTAATTCGTCTTGACCAAAAACCAAATAATTCATATTTCAATGGCTCGGGATGACCAATTCCTTCAAAAGGATGAATTTCTAATTCTTCAAATATTTTGTTGATTTTTGTTAAGGTAGCTTTATTTCCAACCTTTTTGTGCTTTTTTAAATCAGCTTTAGCTTCGTCAGTTAATTGAATTATATACTGTCCCATAAATTTGCAGCTGTAACAGTTGTTCTATTTTTACTTGCAGCCGATTTTAAGACTTTTTTTACAAATTTCGGGTCATATGATTCTTCCTTTACCTCTTCAATTTTCAGAAATTTCAGGGTCTTTGCAAAAGCTAAAAATGCTTGTGCAGCTTCACTATTTTCTTTAATTGTAATTTGTATCATCTTACTTCAATGTTTTGTTAAACACAAATTTAATCTTTTCTCTCTTTAAAATTACAATTTTCAAAAGATTTAACACATAATTGTCTCAAAAATCAATGCTAATCTTCAAATTTCTAATGCCTTTCGCTTATTTTTTCTACCTTTGCACTTCAATTTTCTGCATGATAAACATCAAAATTCCAAATCATTTAAGCGTTCTAATCAAGCGAATAGGAATTTTATTACTGTGTATGCAGCTTTCTCGTGTGATTTTTTTGATTTACAATTGGTCGAATTTCATTCATGTAGGTTTTACCGATTTTTTTGTTTCTGCCTTTTTTGATTTGGTGACAATTTGTTTGTTGGGTGTACCATTTATTGTTTTAAGTGTTGTTCCATTTGACTTCAGAAATCAAAAGTTTTACCAGTTTGGATTGAAATTTTTGTTTTATGTAATTTTGATATTATTTATCGCCTTGAATTTAATTGATGTTGAATATTTTTCATACACACAAAAACGCTCAACCATTGATTTATTTACGATTATCAGCGCAGGAAATGATTTTATGCAACAGCTAACTTCCTTTTTTAAGGATTTTTGGATGTTGTTGATTTTTATGTTAGGCTTTTTGATCTTAACACGATTTTTAAACAAACGCATCCAAATTAAAGCTGAAAAACATTCCTTTTTGAAAGAAGTTTTGATTTTTGTCTTGGTATTTGGATTGACAATTTTGATTGGAAGAGGCGGTTTTGTACTAAAACCGATTAGCCCGATTGATGCGGCACGTTATACGAGAGTTGAAAACGCAGCCTTAGTTTTGAATACGCCTTTTACGATGGTGAAATCATTCAACAAAGGCGGTTTGGAAGAGAAAAATTTCATGTCTTTAGCGGAAGAGAAAAAACTTTTCAATCCCATGAAGGTTTCAGTTCCACTAAACATTTTACCAGAAAAAACAAATGTGGTGATTATCATGTTGGAGAGTTTTGGGAACGAATGGGTTGGAGCTGCAGGTGCAAAAAAATCATTTACTCCTTTTTTAGATTCATTGACTTAGGTGAGTTTATATTTTTAAAATGGAATCGCAAATGGCAAAAAATCCATTGAGGCAGTTCCATCTGTTGTATCTTCTCTACCATCTTTATTAGATAATCCTTACATTTCCTCCACCTACGGGAACAATAAAATTGAATCTTTGGCTTCGATTTTAAATGATAAAGGTTACGAAACAGCATTTTTTCATGGGGCTACAAATGGTTCGATGCGCTTTGATGGTTTTGCAGCACAAGTTGGTTTTCAGCATTATTTCGGAAGAAAAGAATACAACAACGATGCACATTTTGACCAATCTTGGGGAATTTTAGACGAGTATTTTAATCCTTGGACTGCTAAAGAATTGACGAAATTCAATAAACCATTCTTCGCTACTTTGTTTACACTTTCGTCACATCACCCCTATTTTATTCCCAAACACATGCGCGGAAAATTGCGCAAAGGACCACAACAAATTTGCGAATCGATTCATTATGGGGATTACAGTTTGAAAAAATTCTTTGAAGAAGCGAAAAAACAGCCTTGGTTTCAAAATACCGTTTTTGTTTTGTGTGCCGATCATACTTCCGCAACGAATAGTGAAACATACAACCAACGTACAGAAATGTACAAAATTCCGATTATTTTTTACGATCCAAGTGGGAAAATTAAAGCTCAAAAAGTGGAAACAGTATTCCAACAAATTGATATTATGCCAACGCTTTTGGATTTATTGAATGTAAAAATGAATTACTATTCTTTTGGTCAATCGTACTATCAAAACTCTGAACCAGAAGCCTTAACCTATATTGAAGGTACATATCATTTCTACCGAAAAAACCACATGATCACTTTTTCTAACGAGAAAGCACGAAATTTGTATAATTTTAAGGTCTTAAAAAAAGATACGCCAGATTCGATTGCTTACTATAAAAAAGAGGCAAAAATGTACGAAAAAAGGTTAAAGGCGATGATTCAGCGCTATAATCGTGATTTAATTATGAATCAAACAAAGTAATAAAATTAAACTAAGAAGATATAATTAAAAGTTTAGCCACAGATGCACAGATTTTTTTTATTTATATCGTGATCGTATGAATTTCACAGACTTCAAAAGCCTTAGGCTTTTATTTGTGTTATTTAAAACAAAAAAATTAAACTTACATTTGTGCATCTGTGGCAAATAAATATGCTATTTTGATTATCAAATAGAAACAGAAGTAAAGTGAAGAAAAAAATAAGATTTATCATTAATCCGAAATCAGGTGTTGGAAAAAAGGAACAGCTTCCTGCCTTGATTCAGCAACACTTAGATCATACTAAGTTTGATTATGATATTGCTTATACCCAATACCGTAAACATGCCCAAATCCTAACGCGTGATGCTGTAAAAGAAGGAATTGATATTGTTTGTGCTGTTGGTGGTGATGGCTCTGTTCACGAAGTCGGAACTACTTTAGTCAATTCCAAAACCAAAATGGCTATTATTCCTGTTGGTTCAGGAAACGGATTGGCAAGACATTTAAAAATTCCTACAAATATTGTAGCTGCCATAAAAACTATAAATCTAGAAAAAGAAATTTTGATGGATACTGGTTTGGTTAACGATAAACCTTTTTTAGGAACAGGAGGATATGGTTTTGACGCTTTGATTGCAAAACAATTCGATTTAACAAACAAGCGCGGATTTATGGGCTATGCGAAATTAGTCGCTAAAGAATACCGCAAATTTCAACCTGTAAAAGTTAGCATTCAATTTCCAGATAAAAAATTTGATACTCAAGTAGTTTTATGTTCTTTGGCTAATTCATCCGAATTTGGAAATGGATTTACTGTTTCTCCAAAATCAAATATCAGTGATGGAAAAATGGAATTGTGCATTATAAAACCATTTTCAAAATGGAAATTGCCCTTCTTAATTTTAAGGTTCTTTAGAAAAACTACGCACAAATCTTCGATGCTAGAGATTATTCCTTTTACCAAAGTTCGAATTTTTATAGAAAATAATTTTGCGCACTACGACGGAGAACCATTTAAGGTAAGAAAAGAACTTAATGTGGAAGTAAAACCAAAAAGCTTAAGAATTATTGTTGGCGAGAAGTATCATCACTAAAAAGGCACAAATCTTGCAGACTTCTGATTAATAAATTAACTTTGTAAAAAAATTGGTTCAGATGAAACACTTACTATTCATTTTCACAATATTGACTTCAGCTTGTTCTATAGCTCAAAAAGGTAATGTTGAAATCACAAAAGATCCTCGAATCGAAAGTTTGATTAAGCAAGAAGGAGCCATTGTTGCACCAGCAACTGCGCCTCAAATTGTTGGATATCGTATTCAATTGTTTTTTGATACTGAAAAAGGTAGTGTTGACGAAGCACGTTCAAAATTCATCAACTTATATCCAAAAGTTGATACATACGTAACTTACACTGCACCTAATTACTTTTTGAAAGTAGGAGATTTTAGAACACAACTGGAAGCTGAAAAGGTAAAATCAAACATTGACCAACAATTTCCAACAAGTTTTATCGTAAAGGAAAAAGTTAATTTACCGCGAATAGATCAATAGATTATTGTTTCGTAAATACGATTTCTGCGTCAAAAATTACGCTTTTATCTAAATTATTCCACTCTTTTAAATTTGGATCAAGCAAGACCAAATTATAATCTTGCCCTTTCGTTTTATCAGATTTTGAAATCCCATCAAAGACTGTTGTTTCACTTGGATAAGTAAAATGACTTATTGATAAAGTTTTGTTTTTAAATTGAATCATACTAGGAGAATATCCACTCGTTTCAGTAAAATTCAAAATGTAAGTTTGATCACTAACTTTTTTTATGATAGCCTTATTTTTGCTGTCGTTAAAGGTGATTTTTTGTTTTACTCCGAAAAAATATTTATCCTCCTCAAACACACAAGGAACAGAATCGTTTTCAACCACTCCAAATAAATAACCGTTTCTAACATCGAATTTACTGGACTCACGTACTTGTTCCTTCGTGATAAAAGAAACGATAACTGTTTCCATGGACAAACCTTCTTTGTTTACAATGTATTTTGTACCTGTTTTTTCATTGAGGTATTCCCCAAAAAATTGTGCATCGATAGTTTGAACAGTTTGCGCTTCAGGTGGAACTGCAGACTTAAATTCATACGAATTTTGCGCGAATGAAGATGTCACAAACAAAATAAAACAAGAAACGAATCCTTTCATAAAACTAATTTAAGGTAAAGATACAACTAAAAATAAATTCCGTTCATTTTTACACTTATTAAAAAATCCATGTTAATAATTATTGAAAACTCTTTTTATAAATTTACCTAAAAACTCTCATCTTTGTAAAAAGACCCATTTTATGTCAAAATTAATTTTTAGAATTTCCTTATTGCTTCTAGTTTTCACAACTAGTTTTCCAAGTTTTTCATTTGAAAACACTGATAACTTGACCAAAACTGAATCTATTAAAGACAAAAAAATCGGGAAACGCAAAAGAAATGTGGCTAGTCCTGCTTCAAAACGTGCTTTACACCGTCAACCAAAACACATCAAAAGTAGCATCAAACGCAACGATCGTCGCAATAAAAAAATGTTGAAACACCGCAACAAAAGACAAAAGCGTCAACATAAATACAGCAAAAGAAAAACTTTTAGATAAGAGTTTTCTGTAAGACTTCATCAGTTGCAATTTTTTACCGCACCACGCAGTAGCACCGAAGGTAAAGGTCACGAAGTTTTTTTTGACGAACTGTGTGTTTTAAGGTCGCAAAGTTCTTAAAACAAATTACTTAGCTAAAACAAGAAAATTATTTTATTGAATTAGCATTTTTGTTCTCCAATCCTTTGCTTGTTCTTCAGTAATCAAATCTAGTTTTAATAAGTAAGAAACTGCTTTTTCAAAAGCCAATGGATATTCAATTCCATCGTAATTCCAGTCTGTTTCAATTAACCAATTTTTGACCTGACCTTTTCTTAGATTGTATCTCCAACTGATGATATCTGCTGCTTGACGATTTTTCTTCATGTCGCGTGCGCGCTCATTCACAATGTTGCACATAGTTTTCAATTCCTTTTTCGCAACGCTCGTAAATTTCTGTTCTCACAGCAATCACAAAACATGGCCAAGGTGTGATTACCTCATCAATATAGCGACATTTTCCTTGTTCGGTAAAAGGGAAAGTAGTATATTTTTCCCACAAAAAAGCCTGTGCTTCATTGTGTTCCAAGGCCCATAAACCGCCATAAATATCACCAATAACATTAAATTTCAAATCCTTGATATCCCAACCTTCTTGATCAGCTTTTACATAAGCCATCAAATGAGAACCTGAACCTTCACGTGAAATTGCAAAAGTTTTTCCTTCGATTTGATCTACGGAATTAATGTCAGATTTGTAGGGAACGTGAATTCCCCAACGCAAAGGTGTTGTGATGTAAACTTGTAAAATTTTCGCATCTAAACCCTCCAAAATCGCTTTGGTAATTCCTTCCGTTAACAATACAGCAACGTCTAAAGTTCCCGTTTGCAAACCTTTAATCATTTGTCCCGTTCCACCAGTCATATCGCTCCAATGCAAGTTAATTCCAGCATCGCGAAATTTCCCCTCTTCAATTGCTAAGCGCCAAGGCAAATTAAAATGCTCTGGAACACCACCAATTTTTAATCCCGTTGTTGATTCCATATTAATCAAGTTTAATTTCTTTTCTGTCAACCTTCAATTTTAATAGTCCAAAAATCCAACAATCGAATTTTCGAAGAATCTAAGTTATGAAAATTGTATGTCGTGTAATTTTTTATAATAACCTTCTCGTTGCAACAATTCCGAATGTGTACCTACTTCAACTACCTCACCTTTTTCTAAAACGATGATTTGATCTGCATTTTGAATCGTAGACAAACGATGTGCAATAACGATTGAAGTTCTTCCTTGCGTTAATTTTTCCGTTGCATGCTGAATCAATTCTTCCGATTCATTGTCAACACTTGAGGTTGCTTCATCTAAAATCAAAACATGTGGATTGTAAACATAAGCCCGAATGAAAGCTAGTAATTGTCTTTGTCCGACTGATAAAACTCCACCACGTTCGCCAACTTCGTAATCGTAGCCACCAGGTAATTTTTCGATAAATTCATGTGCACTAACCGCTTTTGCAGCTTCAATCACCTGTTCTCTCGAAATAGAAGGATCTCCCAAAGTAATGTTGTTATGCACCGTGTCAGAAAACAAAAACACATCCTGCAAAACGATTGCAATATTTTTACGCAAGGTATTTAATTCAATATTTTGTAGGTTTTCATCCCCAATAAAAATATCACCTTTTTGATATTCGTAAAAACGCCCAAGTAAATTAACGATAGAAGTTTTTCCTGCTCCAGTTGCACCTACAAAAGCAATCGTTTTTCCTTTTTCAATCGTTAAATTGATGTCTTTTAAAATCCAATCTTCGTCTTTGTAGGCAAAATATATGTGATCGAAGCGGATATTTTGATTGAAATCAACATCGGTTTTATTTCCTGCATCTTGCACATGTTCTTGTAAATCAATCACTTCAAAAACTCGTTCGGCACGCACAATTCCGCGTTGCAGGATATTGAATTTATCCGCCAACATACGAATCGGTCTAAACAACATCGAAATCCACAAGGTAAACTGGAAAATTTGTTCGTACATCTTTTGCGGATCAACCACAGAGGCATCCAAAAACTGAAATGCTCCCCAAACAATTAACAAGGCGGTTGACAAAGAACTTAATATTTCTACAACTGGAAAAAATATCGAAAAAGCCCAAACAGCATTGATGTGTGCCTGACGGTGTGCTTTGTTGATTTCTTCAAATTCTTGTTGTTCTTTTTTTTCACGGTTAAACAACTGCACAATTGACATTCCAGTTAATCTTTCTTGCACAAAAGTATTTAAACGATTGACTTGAATTCCCTCTTGCTGAAAAGAATTACGCATGGCTTTGGCAAAAATTCGGGTTGCAACAATCAACAAAGGAATTGGAATCAAAACCATCAAAGTCAATTGCCAATTAACCAAAAACATCATCAAAATAACCACAATTAATGTCAACAAATCACCCATTACATCCACCAATCCTGAAGAAAAAACATCTGAGATAGCTCCAATGTCTGAAATCACACGCGTTACCAAAGTACCGATTGGAGTTTTGTCAAAATATTTCATTTTGAAAGTCGAAACATGGGCAAACAATTTGTGACGAATATCTCTAATAATGGATTGTGCCAATAAATTACTTGTAAAACTGCCTAAAAACTGAAATACTCCTTCTAAAAAAAGCATACCCAAAATAAGCAAAGTCCATTTTAATAAGGCATCAGCATTTTGACTCTTTAAAATAAAAAGATTGACAACTTTACCCGTAATGTATGGTCTCAAAGGAGTAATGATAGCCAAAATTATCGTGCATAAAAAGGCGATTATCAATAATTTACGGTAAGGTTTTACGTATTTTATTAAGCGTTTAAATACTTTAAAATCAAGTTTTCCTTGTTTTGACATGGTACAAAATTAAGTATTAATACTTTAATTATTTGAAAAAATCAGTATCTTTACACAAAGCTTTTTCAAATGATTCACGAGTTAAACAAAACCAATTCCATTTTTGGAACATTTTTAGCAGAATTGCGCGATATTCATATCCAAAAAGATTCGATGCGTTTTAGAAGAAATTTAGAGCGTATTTCGGAAATCATGGCGTATGAGATTTCAAAAGAAATGACTTTTAAAGGAGAAATTGTAACGACTCCTTTAGGTGAAACTGAGGTTTTTAAATTAGAGCAACAGCCTGTAATAGCAACTATTTTGAGAGCTGGTTTACCGATGCATCAAGGTTTTTTGAATTATTTTGATCGTGCCGAAAATGCATTCGTTTCTGCTTATCGTAAACATACAACTCCTGAAGATTTCGAAGTATATGTTGAATACATGGCTTCTTCTAGCATCGACGGAAAAACGGTTATCATAACAGATCCTATGTTGGCAACAGGAAGTTCGATGGTTTTGGTTTACAAAGCTTTATTGAAACAAGGAACTCCAAAAAAAGTATTTATTGCAGCTGCAATTGCTGCACCAGAAGCAATTACTTTCGTGAGAAAACACTTACCAGATACGGTAAAAATATTTATTGGTGCTATTGATAAAGAATTAACTGCACAATCTTACATCGTTCCTGGCTTGGGAGATGCAGGAGACTTAGCTTATGGCGAAAAAATGTAAATTATGAAATTCGGGGTTTATTTATCTTTTTTTCTATTTTCAACAATAAAGTTTTTGTTTACTCCTTTTGGAGCACCTAAATTCTTAAGCTTTTGGGAAGCTTATTTTTCTTGTGTTGCTGGTGGAATATTTAGTGCTGCGGTTTTCTATTTTGCCAGTGAATACTTTATGAAACGAGCGCATGCTTCAAAAGTCAAAAAAAGAGAAGAAGCCCTAGCAAATGGAATTGAATTACCGAAAAAGAAAATTTTCACCAAAACAAATAAAACGGTCGTTCGCATGAAACATCGTTTGGGAATTATAGGTGTTTCCTTTTACGCTCCTTTATTTTTATCCGTTCCAATTGGTACAATTATCACAGCCAAATTCTATGGTAAAGAGAAGAAAACATTTCCTTTGATTGTATTAGGAATGTTTATCAATGGTTTAATTACCTGCGGATTAGCTTACTTTGGCGCGTCTTTATTTTAAATTGAGAAACTAGATGTCTCGCATCAAACACTTATTTTTTGATTTAGACCGCACACTTTGGGACTTTGAAGCAAACTCCAAAAAAGCCTTGGAACATATTTTCCACGAATACAAATTGCATACGCATTTTCATCATTTTGAGAGTTTTCACCACACCTATCTGAAAATCAATAACGATTTATGGAAAAAATACGGTAAAAAGAAAATTACCAAAGAACAATTGCGAGATACACGCTTTCTAAAAACCTTACAGCAACATCAAGTAAATGATGAAGAATTAGCTTTAAAAATAAGCGAAGCATACATCAATTTATCTCCTAATCAAACACAACTTTTTCCAAACGCTTTGGAGACCCTGTCAGAGTTAAAAAATCGAGGATATATTTTGCACATTATTACGAATGGTTTTCAAGAAGTGCAATACATCAAGTTGAACAACAGTAAATTAAGTCCTTTTTTTGATGTTATTGTTTGCTCCGAACACATTGGTTTCAACAAGCCAGATAAACGTATTTTTATACATGCTTTAGAATTAGCAGACGCGAAAATTGAAGAAAGTATGATGATTGGCGACGATTTGCAAGTGGACGTGTTAGGAGCCAATCAAGTGGGAATGGAGGCAGTTTTATTTGATCCTGAGAAAAAACACAAAAGTCGGGCATTTCGTGTAGTGAATGATTTGAAAGAGCTTTTGGAATTTCTTTGATTATCAGTAATTTAATTTGGCTACCTTGTCTTTCTACGTCTGCTAGTTTGTTCCTAGTTTTTTTTGTTCAATCTCAAAAACAAGAGCTTTTTTTCAAGTCGCTTTGTTTTTGTGTTTCACAATAAAAATCTAAGTTCAAAAAGCTATTCGCCTCCGCAAGGGTAGATTTTGAACCTAGACCAAATATATTTTGATTTTTCTTTAAATTTTCATTGGATAAACCTGAGTTCTCCCTAGTGGTTTTTTGTTGGGAAACTTTCCTCTTACCCCTCCAGGGTATCAACCCCGAAAGGGTGGGGACCCTAGCAACTTTAATTAACAATTTATCAAAAATGTTCTTTTTATGAATTAAAAAGTGAGTTCTTAGTTTTGTTTAAACTTACCTTCCTCCACGTTTAAAAACTGCAGTATTAGAAGTTGAATAACTTAAAGAAAATTCTAGTGAACCTCCTTTATGTGCTTTTCTCAATTGAGAAAGCGTAATATCGTAAGACATTCCTATTCTCAATCCATTGAAGTCATAAAAAATACGTGGAATAATGGCGTCTTTTACTCGAGCGTACAATCCAAATCCAAAAAAGGCATCTTGGTAATATCCTGTACTTTTTGTCCCGTTTTGCATGCGATTTTTGATTGTTCCTCCAAAAATAGTTTCAAAATGTGGTCCTTGGATGAATTGCACCAAACTCAAATCATAGGACCAATAGGAATTTACAATTTCGTTCGAATAAGAGGCGTGAAAAACGAATTTTCGGTATAAATTACTTGCTAAATAATTTGTGTAGGTCAGTTGAGGCTTGTTTGCATGATAAACACTTGCACCAATTTTGAATATTTTTTCTTGCTTGCGCTGAAAACCAACCTGGCTTCCATTCCATTGGTATATTAGTCCAGCAGAAGCATCAAAATGTCTAAATGAACTGATGACTCCAGGTTCTCCACTTCCAATTGAATGATCGAAAGAAGTTCCGTTCCATTGATTTTCGTAATTTAAAACGGATAAATCAGCCTTACGACTCGTGAAACCACTTTGAATGCCCGCTGAAATTGTATGTTCTTTGCCATAAATTGGTAAAATTCCACTTAAGGAAACAGACATGGATTGAACACCAAATTTGGAATCTCCACCGATATCGTTGTAAGCAAAAAATCCTGCTCCAAAATGAGCATTATCTTGTTGACGATTTCTCAGGAAATTTGCATCAGCAGCAAAAGAACTTGTCATGAATTGTGTATTTGCTCCCAACCATTGATTACGATGATTGATTTGGAAGCGTTCCCATCCATTAAACAAACCTGTTGCTGCAGGATTTATCAAAAGAGGCGTTTCAGATATTTGTGAAAAATGAAAATCTTGGGCAAAGGAATTTACCGCAAATATGGAAATAAAAAATATGAAAATTCTCGACTTCATTACTTGCGAATTAAAGTGATGTTTCCAGATTTCATTTCCTTAGTAGCATCTTTATAAACAATATCTAACATGTAAGCATAAACGCCATCATTTACTTTTTGTCCATTATGCGTTCCATCCCAAATCATTGTAGCATCAGTACTTTCGAAAATTTTATTACCCCACCGATCGTAAATCAACAAAGTAAAAGTGAGCACATCAGAACCAACTATTGGACGAATAAAATCATTCACAAAATCTCCATCTGGAGAAAATCCAGAAGGAATGTTTACGCTATGATCTCCATTAATTGCTGCTAAACATTCTATAGAATTGGAGTTTGGATCACATTCGTCTAAAGGATTTGTACCGTTATTGACTTCTACTAAATCCGAAATGAAATCACCGTCTGTATCTGAATTATTTGGATCTGTACCATATAAAGATTCATTTCCATTATTCAAACCATCGTGATCAGGATCACAAGAATTGTCTGTTTGCAAAGGATCACAAACGTCTAGCGGATTTGTTCCGTTGGTGAATTCAACACCATCAGATAATCCATCTCCATCAGTATCACCATTTATAGGATTTGTTCCCAATATTGCTTCTGTTGAACCTAATAATCCGTCTCCATCAGCATCACAAAACGCGGAACTTGTGTTTGGACTACAAGCATCTAAAGGATTTGAACCAGTATTTACCTCATCTCCATCATCGATGCCATCCAAATCCGAATCGGGACTTCCAGGATTCGTTCCCAAACCTTGTTCTTGAATATTTGTTAATCCATCTCCATCAGGATCGCATGAAGGGAAACTTAGATTTGGGTCACAAATATCGGTTGGATTTGAACCTCCTGCAACCTCTGCTCCATCAGACAAACCATCATCATCTGAATCAAAATCAATGGGACTGGTACCATAAGTTGGTTCGTTGACATCGTTTATTCCATCACCATCCGTATCAGGATTCACATCTGCAACAAAAACAGCTACAATACTCACATTTGCTGTAATTTGAATCCCGTTTGTATCTTCAATATCTGGATTTGTTAAGGTTCCTGAAGTAAATTCCCAATGATCAAAAATATATCCTGGATTTGGTGTTGCGTACAGCAAATTTTCAATGCCACCAAAATAGCTAGATGTCCAAGGATAAGTTGGTACATCAATAGAGTTAACTCGAACTAAACCAGAATTAACTGGGGAAACATTCACATCAAATTGATATGGACCAGTTAGATCGTAACAATCATTTAATCCATTATTCAAAGCGACACAGCGTGCATTTATGAAATCTCGCAATTCTTGAACTTTGGCTTGCCATCCAGCATATGTTCCTCCCCATCTGGCAGTTTGAGCAGTCATTTCTGGGTCAATTTTAGCTACCATGCTATCTAGCAGAAAAATCATATAATCACATGACAGATAAGTGTTCAACAAATCAGCATAGCGATTGATGTAATATTGCTCAACAATAGGGTTTTCAGCCATCAATTTATTCAAAATAGAAGTATGACCTTGATCCCCTGGGTTTGGTAAATTTTCAGCATTACACGGATCAGCATTTGGACTAGTATCTGGAACACCTGTATAATTAATGTAGTGACCAAATGTAGCGTCCATATCCCAAAGTACGTATCTCCATTTTTGAGCCCCGCCATCTGTATCTAAACCTCTCCACCATGCAGTATTCCAATTCAACCAATCCATACTTACAATGGTGGAATTCAGGACAAAATAATCAACTAATGATTTCCAATCGTACAAACCATCAACGTAGGCAAAATTGGCAGCATTACCCATGTTATTTGTTTGGATATAATTCAATAAATTATCCCAGTCAGGTTGTGCGTTTGGAGTTCCATATTCCTCCCAAGTAGCACCCCAGGTTTTTAAAAAATATAAATCTTCAGCTTCTTGATCGTAATAGTAATTAGTATAATCTGCATCATCAACTTTTTCACGAATATCATAAACTCCCCAATATTGTCCATTTAAATACAAAACACATGGCTTCCACGTTCGTTCGTCCATATTCAAATGAGCTTTTTGAGAAAGTGTGTGGACATAGGAATCTCGAATATGCGCTCCTTGTTCAAAAGGATAATTATCATTTGCGGCTGCCTTAATCATTACTCTTTGAAAATGATCTCTCGTGGATTCTGGAAAGATTTGATGTTCAATATCATCGTTGTAACCAAATTGATCATACATGATGAAATCAAAACCTCTTTGATCGTATGCCCAGGAATCATTTCCATGCTTATTAAATTCACCTTCACCCTTGCAAACAAATGAATTATCTTCTTCATAATATTCAAAAAAACCTTGTGGTTCAATTGAATTATCACCACCTTCAATTAAATCAGAAACTCCTTGTGAAGCTATAGAAATAACAGGTAACGTGTGATCAATATCAATGAAATATGTTCCTGATTGTATAAAACTTGGCAAATCACCTGAAAAAGCGACAGATCTTAAAACCGTGGTTGAAGAAATATTAATTGGTCCGGTGTATAATGTAGATGTCGCCATAGGATTTGAACCATCTAACGTATATCTAATTGTTGCTCCTGCCACTGGACACGTTATACTAACAGTTTGACTTCCTGCATAAAAGCCAGGTGTTAGAGAAAAAACAGGCATTTCAGTATAAAAATTTACCCCTCCAATATTTGGTGCATTGGGTGTTGGCGCAGTAAATAATTTCCAAGTTGCAGCTCCATTTGTTGCACGACCAACAGAGTGATTTTGCTTCGTTAAATGTACAATTTTCAAAGAATCAACATTTGTACCAACATTATTTGACAAAATGATCCAATCATGTTCCGTTTGAGTGAGTTTAAAATTTGGATGTAATTCAGAACCTGCAACAGTATTTCTACCCGAACAATACACCATTAAATAGCCATTTGCCGGAATCGTTCCTGAAGGAATTTGCCATTTCATCATATTGGCATCATTATTCGACAGGTGAAAACCAGTTAAATTAATAGGCGCAGCAGTGGTATTGTACAATTCTACCCAATCATCTCTGTCTCCAAAAGAATTGGCCGGACCAGTAATGTTGGAACAGGAATATTCGTTAATAACAACTTGTGAATTAACAGAATAACTTAAAAATATGAATAAAAGTTTAAATAGCGTTTTTACTTGCATTCTCCAAATTTACAATAAAAACGCTTGATATTTTAAAAGGTTGGCTGAAAAAAGAAATATTCTTGTATTCCTAAAATATTATTTTCCTTTTAACTCCATTGCTTTTAAAGTATTCATCATCAAGGAAGCTACCGTCATAGGCCCAACTCCACCTGGTACAGGAGAAATAAAAGAACATTTTGGAGCAACTTCATCAAATTTCACATCACCAGATAATCTCCAGCCAGCAACTTTTGAAGCGTCATCAACACGAGTTGTACCAACGTCAACAACAATTGCACCTTCTTTCACCATGTCTGCCGTAACGAATTCTGGTTGACCTATAGCTGCAATTAAAATATCAGCAGTTAAACATATTTCCTTTAAATTTTGAGTCTGGCTATGCGCTAAAGTAACAGTGCAATTACCTGGATTTGCATTTTGAGAAAGTAAAATACTCAAAGGCATTCCAACGATATTTGAGCGACCGATAATCACACATTTTTTTCCAGCAGTTTGAATGTTATTTCTAATTAACAATTCAATAATTCCTGAAGGAGTAGCAGAGATAAAACAAGGAAGATTTAAGGCCATTTTACCTAAATTCATAGGGTGAAAACCATCTACATCTTTCATTGGATCAATAGCCAAAGTTACTTTCATCTCATCAATATGCGCTGGCAAGGGCAATTGAACAATAAATCCATCAATACTTTTATCTTGATTTAAGGCTTCGATTTTGTTTAACAAAGTTTCTTCTGTAATGGAGTCATCGTAACGCATTAAAGTACTTTCGAAACCACATTCTTCACACGATTTTAATTTGTTATTGATGTAAGTCATTGAACCGCCATCAGCTCCAATTAAAATTGCCGCTAAATGAGGAATCTTTTTTCCTTCAACTTTACGTTTTTTTACAGCTATCGCTATTTCTTCCTTGATAGTTTTAGCTGTTTCTTTTCCATTTAAAATTTGCATAAAATCCTGCTTTTACATTGAAATCTCTTTGTGTTTTTTCGCACACAATCTGCCGCAAAGTTACGCTTAATAAATCAATTTAGTAGTATGAATGTGAATTTTTTGTTTAACAATTTTGACCGATAATCTACTTTCAATGAATAAATTAACAAACCACTTTTCATATGTTTTCCGCAAGATTCAACTTAAAAAATCGAAATACCTTACTTTTGAAATAAAAAACAATGATTCAAAGAGAACTTTCCAAAACGATAGAAAATCACATTCAAAACAATAAAATCTTAATCCTTCAAGCACCCACAGGAATTGGAAGTCTTGCATTAATTGAAGATATATGCCTTTCAAAACCAAAATCTGTTTTGTTTGATTTGAAGCAGAAAAAAACCAAAGCACAATTCAAAGACTTTTCCAAGGATGAATTCATCAAATTAATTGGTTCAAATAAAATTATTGTATTAAATGAAGCACAACTTTTAGCCAATTTACAGCAATTGATTGAATTCGTATTATTCGAATCAGAGGATTTAACTTTGATTAGTATTTGTTCCTACGAGCCATTATTAGAAGACGTACTAAAAGATGTGTTGATTCAAAATGATTTGTTTTTAAACTTACAAGCTCCAACTTTTAAGGAATTAGCTAATCATTTGGGCTTGGTTCAATTTGAAAAAACATTAGAAGAACGCTTGATTTACGGCAATTACCCTGAAGTAGTTGAAAACAAAGAAAACGCACAAAATTTTCTAAATGAAATTTGTTCAGAAATATCAAGCTACTCTTTCGGTAAAAATGAGCGTGTAAATAAAAAAGATCAATTCAAAAAAATGCTGCATTACCTTGCTTTCAACATTGGAGAACAAATTTCTTACAACCAAATTGCGACAAAATGTGCTTTGGATAACGAAACGGTAGAACGTTATATATTGATGCTTGAAAAAGCATTTATTTTAATCAAATTACCTAGTTTCTCCACTGAGAAAAGATATGAATTGAACAAATCGCATTGTTTTTATTTTTATGATAATGGAGTAAGAAATGCTTTTGTTCAAAATTTTAATGAATTAGATTATAGAAATGACATCAATCAACTCTGGAAAAATTGGTTAATAGCTGAAAAAATGAAAAAAATTGCAGGGAAAAATTGTTATTTCTGGTTAACACATACGAAACAAATACTTGATTTTATTATTGATTATGGTACTGAAAAAAGAGCCTTCCAAATGCTTTGGGAAAAAGACGAAAAATATAAAATTCCGAAGTTATTTGCTAACTACTATCCTGAAATTTTAACTTACAAAATAAATCGCGCGAGTTACTGGAGTTTTTTAAATAAAGATTAAATGAAAAAAAAAAATGAATTTGTAACAACTTATCAAACTTTTTTCTATTTTCATCAAAAATTAACGACATGGCTACGATATTTGAAACAAGATTAATTGGAAATATTGGGAAAGATGCAATCATGAAAAACATGGAACGAGGAGTAGTTGCAATTAATTTCCCAGTTGCCCATAATAAAAATTGGAAAGACAAACGCAATGGAGAATCAAAAACGAGAACAACATGGGTTAATTGCACCATCTGGAAAAAAGACGGAGCAAACTTGCGTATTTTAGATTTTTTAAAAAAGGGAGCTTTGGTTGAATTAATTGGTACTCCTTTTGCAAAGGCATATACACAAGAAGATGGATTTATTAGAACAGAGATAAGATTAAATGTTTCGAAAACGAATATTTTACGTCCAGCAAAATTTGATGATAATTTTAGAGAAGATCTTGTTGATAGTGATGATGCTGATTGTGAGGATGAAAACGATTGTTTAGAAGGGTCAATTGATGATTTTACACTAGACGAAAACGATTTTTAAATCTTTTTTTAAAAAAAATTATTTGGTTTAAAAATATTTTAATATATTTGCACTCGCATTTGAAAAAATGTCAGCTGAATTCCTTCTTAGCTCAGCTGGTTAGAGCATCTGACTGTTAATCAGAGGGTCGCTGGTTCGAGTCCAGCAGAGGGAGCCAAAACCCAGTTAAATATTACGTTTGACTGGGTTTTTTGTTTTCCATCAATTCTGAAAAATCCAAATCCAGATAATTCTAGCATACCTGAAATTGAAAAAACTTGAAATAGCTAATGCTAAAACAATAAGCAGTAAAATAAAATTAATTGGCAAAAACCAGACAACTAATAAAAATAAACTTAACATTTCCACAACAGCTAAACCGTAGCTGATATACAATGAACCGATAAAATAACCTGGTTCTTTTTCATATCTGTAGTTACATACTGTACAACGTTCATACATAATTGGAGCTTTCATTAAAAAGATATTCCCATTGGATTGAAAAATATTTCCTTTTTCACATTTTGGACATTTACCTCTTATTAAACTTCGCATAATTATTATTTTAATTTTGCAAATTTCAAGTTATTATAGCAAAAAAACGTTACACATAAGATGTAGATTTTTATACAATAAAGACATTTTGTATATTTGCAAAGCATGAAAGAAAAATTACCTGTTCTACAAATCGATTCATTTATAGAAAATAAAAATAGTTTCTATGTAAATGAATTAGCACAACATTTAAGAACAAATCTTGAGCTGATTTCTTATCCCCACAAACATGATTTCTATTTAACTGTACTTTTTACTAAAGGAAAAGGAATTCATGTGATAGACTTCGAATGTTTTGATGTGAATCCTGGTTCGGTTTTTTTCTTAAAACCTGGACAAAGTCACTATTGGGAACTAAGTAAAGAAACAGATGGTTATATTTTTTTTCATTCCGACCTATCTCACAATAATTATACAACTATTCAAGTAGAAGATTTTCCGTTTTACAGTATTCATCTATCTTCTCCACATCTACAACTAGAATTCAGTAAAATCAACAAATTTGAAAATGAATTTAGAAATTTACTAAAAGAGTTTAGACAAAATATGCCGTTTAAAGAGCGAAAATTAACCAACCTAATGGATTGTATTTATATTGAGTTTAGTCGTTTATATGCACAAAAAAGCACTACGGAATCAACTTCAAAATCTAATGCCTACCTCAAACAACTTTTAAATTTTGAAAAGTTAATTGATCTCCACTATAAAGCAGAAAAATCTCCAAGCAAATATGCCGAACGGATGCACATTACAGCAAAACACCTCAATAGAATTGCACAAGAAACACTGCAAAAAACAAGCGGAGAAATGATTAGTGAGCGCGTAATTCTTGAAGCAAAACGTTTAATTGCAAACAATTCAATGTCACTTTCTGATATTGCACTTGAATTGGGATATGAGGAATATTCCTATTTCTCTCGGTTTTTCAAAAAAAATACAGGAGAAACCTTAATCAACTTCAGAAAAAGATACCAAAGATAAATTCAGTTTGTAAAAACTTATTTATTAATCATCTCAAATAAGGCATTCAAATTTGGAGAAATAATCACTTCAATTCTTCTGTTTTTAGCTTTATCTTTCGCATCGATTGGATGAAATTCAGATCTTCCAGCAGCCATCAAAATTTTTGGATCCATTTTAGAATTTTTGGTCATAATTTCAACTACAGAAGTTGCACGTAAAACAGACAATTCCCAATTGCTTTTTGGATAAGATGCACTTTCAAGTTTATCGTTATCTGTGTGACCTTCAACAATAATCTCCAAATCTTTTTCTTTTTCTAAAACTTTCGCTAAATCCACAATTGCTTTTTTTCCACCTTCTTCCACAACTGTACTTCCTGACTGAAACAATAATTTAGCATCCAAACTAACGTAAATTTTGCCGTTTTTCTCTACAACTGTTAGACCTTTGTTTTCATAAGCTCTCAAAGCTGATGCAACTTTAGTTTTCAAAGATTTGATTCCTTCGTCTTTGCGTTTAAGAGCTTCTTCTAATTCTGTTACTTTTTTCTCTCGATCAACTAACAAACGCTGTTTTTGTTTTAATTCTGTTTCCAAAGTCATTAAGGCATCTTCTTTACGCTGCAACTCTAAGTTTTTTGAATCCAAATCATTTTGTAAAGTCCCTGTTTGTTTAATACGAGTTTGTTTATCTTTTTCTAGTTTTTTCTCAAACTCTAGATTCTGAATAACCAATCTGTCGTATTGTACTTGTAAAATTTTATAGGTTTCGCTCAAACGCAAAGTATCTTCTTTCAAATTTTGAACTTCATTTTGCATAAAGATGAGTTTAGCCTCTAATTCTTTGGCCTTATCTTCATTAGAAATAGCAGTATTTTTATATTTCACCAATTCTTCTGAACATATTTTCTCACGTTCAACAAGTTCATTGTATTTTTTAGCTGGAACACAAGCCACAACAAGAGCAAAAGTAAGGGTAACAAAAAATATTTTATGAAGCATAATACTGTATTTTAGGTGCAAAATGAAATGAATTTACACAAATACAAATATCGTTTGAAATAACTTTGATTTCAGTTCGAAACAACTAAGTTATAAACAGTAATTTTTTGAAAAGAAATAGGCTAAAACAAAGGCTAAAAGATCACTGTCGACCAAGTTGTCCGGATTTCCAAGCTTGCAAGAATGAAGCCCAAGAATATGGATTAAAAAGATTATTTACAGGAGATTGACCCATCGTATACAAACGCGTATTTTGCTGATTTTGAGCCCAACCAAAAGACAAAGAAGCATCTGAGGACAAGCGATTTGCAGCAAAAGCTAAATTTTCTCCTGATAATTGTTTTTGAGCTCTTCTCAAGGCATCATCGTATGGTTTCATTTCAACGAAAGCGCGCGCAAAATCTTCTTTGGATGGCCATGGATAAATATTTACCTCAGGAAGATTTAAAGTATCGCGGTACATCATGTGTATGATAGAATAGCGATTATCTTTTAAGGTATCAGGGACGATGAAAGAAGATGTTTTGTAACCATAATAACTAAACATCAAGGTATCTCCAGGATAAACAACCATGGAGAAAAAACCATAATAATCAGAAATGGTACCTCTTCTACTTTCTAAATCGAATACTGTTGTAAACGGCATTTGATTCAAAGAATCATTAGAAACTACAACACCAGAAAGCTGGATTAACTTTAAAGAATCTCTTTTTTCTTGTGCTTGACTAAAGAAAACAGAAATACAGAAACTTAGGAGAATACAAAATCTTTTCATCATACAATTTTAAGGATAAAAATCATACCATGAAACAAAAAAATGTTAAAAAAGCAAAAGCTTTCTTAATATAACTCTTGTTTTAAAGCTGTGCGGTAATCTTTGATCTCCTCACGGTTGATTTTGTGATCCGCATTTTTCAATAAATTCAACAAATACAATAAGTTTTCATTGTCCTCGATTTCGATAGGATACTCATTTCCTTCTTCATCTTCTTCGTATTGAGCTTGCACATCAAAAGCCTCATTTTCTTGTAAAAATTCGTAAGCC
Source organism: Flavobacteriia bacterium (assembly GCA_046303515.1). Classification (GTDB taxonomy): domain Bacteria; phylum Bacteroidota; class Bacteroidia; order Flavobacteriales_D; family Crocinitomicaceae; genus M2408. The sequence goes on from JBKCGI010000009.1 coordinate 21,164, forward strand.
AAACGTAAAACTTTCGTTACCAAAGGATCTTGTTCTTTCAAAGCAAATTCTCTTAATGCTTTTAAATCTTCAATTAATCCTTTAGCTGAAACTCCACTTTTTTCAACTTTTTTAATGATCTCATCTAATTTGATGTTCGCAGCTCCTATTTTCATATTGTATTGAAATTTATTCTTGATTTTACACCAAGTGATGCAAAAATAAAGAGTTTTTTTTAATTAGTCATCATTTTTCTTTTCTAATTCAGAATTAATCAACTCTAACTCGTCAAAAAATTCTTGTCCGAAGGCTCTAACAATCGGTTCTCTTAAAAATTTATAGACTTTTACATCCAACTTTGATCCACATTCGCAAGCTGGCTTACAAATATCCCATTCACTATAATTTAAGGCTTGAAAATCGCTATATTTTTGCACACGAATTGGATACAAATGGCAAGAAATTGGTTTTTTGAATTCAGTTTTTCCATCTTTATGCGCTTGCTCTATGGCACATTTTGTAATGTTATTTTCATCAAAATACACAAAGGCACATTCTTTTCCATTCACTAAAGTAGTCACTGGTTCATTGTCCCAGCGATCCATGTAAAAAACTCCTGTTTTCTCAACTGCATCAATTCCTTCTTGACGCATGTACGGTTTAATTTTTTCTAAATCCTCCTCTAGGATATCAATTTCGTCCAATTTGATTGGTGCACCAGAATCTCCTTCGATGCAACATGCACCTTTGCAAGCATTCAAATCACACACAAATTTATTTTCAAACAACAAGGTTGAAACGACTTTATCTTTTACTTCTATTAACATTTTTCTATGTTTTAAGTTTTGTCAAGGTTTTTATTTCGACAAGCTCAATAACAAAAACGCGCGCCAAAACAATATTTATACAAATCTACGGAAAATTGAAAGTTAATTAATTCCTTTTATAAAAACCGCCAAATCCTCATGTATCTCATCCGCTAAACTTAGTTTTGGATTCGGAGAATGTGTTTTTTCTGGAACACAAACAACATACATGCGAGCAGCTTTTCCAGCAATTACCCCGTTGATAGAATCTTCAATTACCAAACATTCAATAGGATGGACTTTCAACTCATTTGCCGTGTGAATATAAACAGCTGGATGCGGTTTTCCGTGACTTTCGTGTTCAGCAGAATGCGTCTTGTCAAAATAATGTTTAATGTCTAAAACTTCCAAAACGGTATCAATCAAAATTTCGTAAGAGGAAGTTGCTAAGCCAATTTTTAGACCTTGTGCTTTGAAGAATTTCAAGCTATCAATCACGCCAGGAAGAGGTTCTCCATTTTGTTTAATCAGAATAACCATTTTTTGAATAATTTGTTCGAGAACTTCATCAGGTCCAAATTTTTCCCATGGACTATGCTCATACCAGTAAGAAATTACCTCATCCAAACGCAAGCCAACAGTTTTTTCAAAATCTTTTCGTGTCAATTTGCAGCCCACTTCGTGAAAAACTTCCTCCATGGCGATTTTCCACAAGGGTTCCGAATCGATTAAGACTCCA
>JBKCGI010000010.1:0-7130 GCA_046303515.1 Flavobacteriia bacterium
GAACATTAGTAGCTTTATTTCAAAAATCTTGCTTATGCCAATTACCCTCATTTTATTGGGGGTTTTTCTTCTTCTCATGTTTAGAAAAACAATATTAAAAATGTTAGGAATTGAACCAACTATAAAAGGCGATGCGCCTAATGGATTTAAAAAAGTAGCAAAAAAATACGGTGTTGATTTTGCACGGGATTTAGAGCGAATGTTTAGAAAGGAAACAAGACATTTTGAATCAAAACAATGGCTCAATTGCGGGACTCCCGGAATGGAGGCAAAAAGTTTAACTTTCCCTTTCGGTTGGGATTCTTTGGGGCGATGGGCAAAAGCTAACGGTGTTGATGAAAAAGACTTTTTTATTAAGTATTTCAAAGATAACCACACGGGCAAAAATACGCCTTTCGTTGGCTTTAAAAATACGGGTCACACGGTTTTATTCATTGCTTGGTTTATCCAAAATATTAGAGGTGGCGATATCTATTCTTGGTATCGATTGCCAATCAACGATAAAGCAATTGCACAAAGGAAAAAATATGCTTTTGAAATGGCACAAATTAACACGCATTTCGTTTAATGAAAAAAAATATAAAAAATGGCTTTTAGAGAAAATTTTAATGGTGCGGTTCGCACTTCACAAAAACAATTATATAAAGGAACAAAACAAGGTTATAACTTTTTGGAATCATCAGACCCAAAAAAGGTTTTTAAAGTTGTTTTTATGGTTATTGGCTTAATCGTTGCCTTTATCATGGGTAAATCAATTATTGAATTTGTCAAAAAATTGTTTGGTATGGATGCGCTTAGCCAAGAGCAAAAAGAAGAGCAAAAGGCAATTGAAAAAGAGTTAAATAAACAAGACACAAATACATCTTGGAATCCTTTTGACACGTCATATAGTACGGGCAAAGATACTTATGGAGATTTAGGTGCAACACAAGATGTAAAGCATGAGGGTTTATGGTATGACAAAAAATCTAAATTGTGGTTAACTACTGACGAAACAAAGAAGAAAATAAGGGCTTTAGTTGATAACATTTATGTGCTAAATAATGGTTATAACTTTCAATATTATCCCGATGTTGTTAACAAATTAGCTAACTTACATTATGCTAAATTAAAGTATGCCACTTACTATTGGAATACAAAATACAAAGCGCAAGAGGGCGAAAGTTTGTACGAATTTTTAGATGGTCAAATGAGTGGTTTTGGTTACTACGACCCTGCATTATCAGTCCTTAAAAAAAATAAACTTACTAAGTAATGAATTTGCAAAGTAAGAGTTATGCAATAACTCCCCAAAAAAAGAAAGAAAAAGGTTTAACTAATCATTCTAATCCTTACTTTCTACTGCCGAGGGGTTTGGGGAGTGGCGAACGCCCCCAATCATTAAAAAAACCATTGAAACGTAATAATGTAAAAATGTGCTTGTTAGGTCTATTTATTTCACAACCATTAGCTTTCACGTTTGATGTGAACCTTGAAATTAACAACCATGTTTTAAAAGTTGTTGGTGCTTGGGTTGTGTCCATTATTACGACTTTAATAGTAGCTAAATATTCAAATAAAAAATAATAAAATGAATACAAATTCAAAAATTCCATATTTAAAACAAGTTTCTGCACGTTGTAACTCTGTCGGGAAAATTAAAATAAATCAAAAGGGCAAATTCGCAATTATGCCAACTTATATTTATCACGAAATCGATTTTGGTGTTACCGATGAATTGATGTATAGTAAATGGAATATAATTGATATGTTCCCTTTTCATGACTTAGATGTTTACATGAAAGTTACATTAATGGTTGAATTTTTTCAAAATCAATCTATCAATTCATTCCCTCAAACTAATTTGTTTTTTGAGAATTCAGTTACTATTGAAAATCCCTCGTTTGTTTTAGCCGATAAAGATTTTAGACAAACGTATGTATTCAATATTTTATGTTGGGATTAAAACGGTATAAAATTTATTAAAAAGGTTGTTAAATTCAAATCTTTAATTATATTTGCCTCAATAAACACGGCGTTTTTCCGTATTATTGAGGCTTTGTCCTATAATTAATAGTATGTGAAACGCCCATAAAATGGGTACAAATGGCAAATATTAACGAAAAATTTAGTACATTCAAGTACGTAGATTTTTATTACAAAAGTGCATTCGCACAAAACGAAAAACAAAAATTAGTCAATATTAAAATTCCATGCTTTTCATTATTAGAGGCTTGCACAATTTTAGACCAAATTTTTAATATCGATTTAAAAGGAATAGAAAAAATTTCTGTTTATCGTGTTGCTCACCAATACGGGACTATCAAAGTAATTTTTAGGAAAATTCAAACCATTGATTCTAACGAGTTAAAAGAATTGATTAAAACCTACAACAGAAAAAAGAAATATCTCTAAATCAATATATTATGGCTATCACTCAATATGTATTAGATTTCAATAACGACATGTTAAATAGGAATCAAAAAAGAAAATTAAAACTTCGCTCACGTCTTTGCACTAAGGCGCTAACTTATCTCTATGCTAAAAATGATTTAATGAGGCAGACGGCTTTTCATGAATTAGAGCGTAACAAATTGAGATATAAAGAGCAAAAAATAATTTTAATCAAATTAATGTAGTTATGAAAAACACGCCATTTGAAATAATGTGTTATTGTGTCGGTGTCATGGCTTTATGTTATATCGGTTGGATTATATTCCTGCTCTTGCTTGAATTTGTCATTGATTACGTCAAAAGTTATTCACATTTTAAAAAATTTCGTAGAAATTGGAAAAAGCCCGTTAAGTAATACGGGCATTCAAATTACATCAAGGTAAATAAAAAAGCCCCTCAAATCGGCAAATTTTCGGGGCTTTCAGAACAAAATTTAAAAAAATTTCATTCGCTTATGTTAGTACTAAATAACAAAAAAAGATTCAAATTACAAAATCAGCCAAAATTGTTATTAAATTTAGATTGGCTTTCTTTTACTGCTTTAGATTGTTTAAAGGTTGAAATGTTTAACCAAAATAATCAATTCGAGTATAAAGATTATGTTTTTGAAATTCAAGAGTTCGGCAAAACTGCAAATTTTAATAATAAGGTTTTTGCATATCGTGACGGTCAACAAATTGCAACAATATTGTTTGAATCTTCTCACCCAACAATTTTAAAAGGTAGATGTCAAATTAAAATTGATAACGCAATTTTATACGATAAAGATTGCCAACAAATTATCAAAGATTTAATCTTTGCCTTAGATCTTAGAAATATAAAATTATCCCGTGTCGATTTGGCTTTGGATGGCTCATATCTTCATGACTTTATTAACTATTATCAATATAAAAATGACAAAAAAAATATTTTTCGTATTAAAGACCGTGACAACATTGCTCACCCTGTTTCTTCTCGCTCTCAACGTCTTAACCATGATTTTGATACATTCACTATTGGCAGTTATGGAAACAAGGACACAAAAACTAAAAAATCTTGCAAATTCATACGTTACTACAATAAGACAAAAGAGATTAAGGAAAAAAGCAATAAATCGTATATTTTAGAATATTTTGAAAAAAATGATTTTGAAATGTCGATAGATACATATAGGTTTGAAATTGAGTTAACTTCTCGTTTCTTAATCTCTGTTAAGGGCATAACCTTAGATAAATTATTTGAGTTTGAATATTTAGAAAAATTATTTAATACTGCATTGAAAAACACTTTTGAATTTAGACTAAAACAAAAGGATTCTAATATTACCCGAATGGACAAAATACAACTTTTCAAAGATTTGACAAAGGGTGTTTTAGACAAAGTAAAAAAAGTAATTGAGGAAACTGCCTACGCAATTAAAGTTTTTGTAAAAAAAGCATTTACAGAGTTGTTAATTGGTCGTTATGCACAAAAATCATATGAAAAAATTATTTTAAACGAAAATAGAAAACGTTTGATAGATGATTATGACTTGGGCGATTGGTGGAAAAAAAATGTCGATAGATTTACCGATGAAATAACAAAAAAAGCAAAAACAAAGGGCTTAACATTAAATTATACAAACATGCTGTAAGTAAAAAATTAAAACACAAAATTCATGAAAGCAATATTAAAACCAATCACAAAACAAGAGTTAAGAAATGAATTAGAAGTGACTAAAAATACTTTTAATAAATGGGTGCAAGAGATTTGCAAACAAAACGATTGCCCTTTTCAATATGAAGATATTAAAAAACGTCATTTTTTAAAGCGTAAAGAAGTTCAATATATTTTAGCTAACATTTAACTAAAATCGTTTAAAATAGTATTAAATTGGTTAAAATCGCCCTTAATCGTTAAAAATCGCATAACCATAGTTTAAATATTTGAAAAATTTGGATTCAAACAAAAAAAAAATATTTAAAAAATGTCAAAAGTTAAAACATTAGGGGCGAGTGCGCCACACACAATTGAAATTGAAAAACCGATTGCAGGGTTTTATATCGGTATTCGTGTAAATAGAGCGTATTATTCTGCTCTTTCTCCGTTTACTATTACGGATTCCAACGAATGGGCGCAAAGCGTTTTAGATTTCTTAAACGAACAAACCGCTACATTAACCTACAAAGATAGAAGTGGTAACGCAACATATTTGTTCAACAATTTAGGTCTTGGAAAATTGGCGGAATATGCCCAAAGTGAAGAGGGGGTGATTAAATGTAGTGCATTCGATGAGGATGACGATTATATAGAAATTTATTTACCATTGAATGAGCATGGCGGTGCAATTGCTTTTAACAACGATGAAACGTTAGAGTTGTTAATCAACACTTCTACGGGTGTAACAAGTGGACAAGTTAACACTATTGAGAGTCCAATTCTTGCACCATCTTGGTTCAAATATGGAAAATTGAACGTTGAACAAAACCAAACGGAAAAACAATTTGATGTGACGAATTATGAAAAAATCATGATTCCGTTAAGCGCAATGACTTCAACTTGTACCCTAACAATTATTTATTCCAACGGTTCTGTTGTTAGAATGAATAATGAAGAGTTGAAAGCAATTGGATTTACAACTAACGATATTTGTGTTCAGTTTCACGGGTTATCAACGGGTGGATTTGTAGACCATGCAATTCTTGACGTATCAACGGCAAAAGAAATCCAATTCCATAGAGCCTCAACAACTGCGTTTGAATGTATCTATGTTGATAACATCTTGGTAGATAATTTGGCAAATGTAAAAGAAGTTAATTCTGCTCTGTATGATACAACGCAAGCAAAATTGATGCAATCACTTGATAAAAAAATGTAACATGGGAAAAGGAAGATTAAAAGCGATTTTCACCAAAAAAGAGGGTGGTACATTGTTAGGTAATTTGGTGCGTTCAGCGGGTGACAAATTTACGGGCGGTTTAGTTTCTCAGTTATTGCCTAAGCCAACCGCTGAAGATGTGAACGCCCAACAAGTGAGAAGAGGTGGAGTTAAGGCTTACAAGTCAGCAATTGAGCAACCTCAAAAAGAAATCGTTATTGGAAACGATGGTATTGTCATAACAAAAGAGCCAACTGCTGAACAAGTAGCAACAAAAAAACGCAATACCATTATTGGGGTTGTTGTTGGGGTTGTTGTTCTTGTAATTGCTTTCTTTTCAATGAGAAAAAAGAAATAGTTAAAAATCACTAAAAATATACAAAGTGGAAAAAATTAAAACATTATGGGCTGAGAAAAAAGCCTTAGTTATTGGCGTAGGTATCGCCATTATTACGGTTGTTGTAATCGTAGTTAACAAAGTAAGAAAACCAAAAACTTTTAGAAAATAGTCATGGCACGAATGAATAAAAGCGGTGGATATGGGGGGCGTGGCTCTTACGATGTCCAACCATCAGCAAACTATAAGCCTCGTAATCATTCGGGGTGTGAAAGTAAAACAGACAAAAGGGGTTTTAATGTTGTTTTTGGATGGAATTACTCAAAACGTCATGGTTTAGTAAAATTCGTTGCCTCGATGGTTGCGGGTGGTGACAGAACCAAAGCGGGTCAAACTATTGTAAATCGTCACGGTGAGCCTCTATTTAAGTACGTTGTTACTATCGATAAGGGTTTAGGCGGTAAGATGTTGACGAGTGGGTTTTGGAATGAAAACACAAAAAAATTATACATGCCCGAGTTAGGCATGGTTGCAAGTCCAAATACAAGAAAACCAAAAACGGGTGGCATTGGATTTTGGGGCAAAATTACAAAAAGATAGGATTTTTTTAGTAGTAGTTTCATAATAGTGTAAATTTTGGTTAATGGGGTGGGCTTGGTTGTTACTGCCCCAACCAAATAAAAGTAAACAAATGAATTTTAATTTTTGGGAAACTTCAATAGGTAAGGACTTAGACCAAAAAAGTCAAGACATTACTAAATGGATGTACGCCATGTTAGTAACTACGGGCTTAACTGCTGTCTTATTGTTGTTTCAAACATTCAGAAAAAAATAAGAAAAAAATGGCAAAAAAATCAGTGAGCGAGAAAATTGACACGGCAGTAAAAATAGTTGAATTTGTTTTAGATGTCGTAAAAACAATAAGAGATAAAAAAGATAACCATTTCAAAAAGGAAGAGGGCAAAAATCAAGTAAATGAAGAGCCAACCTTAAGAGAAGAATATCACGAAATTAACCAACCATTAGAACAAATTGAAGATGAACATTAGTAGCTTTATTTCAAAAATCTTGCTTATGCCAATTACCCTCATTTTATTGGGGGTTTTTCTTCTTCTCATGTTTAGAAAAACAATATTAAAAATGTTAGGAATTGAACCAACTATAAAAGGCGATGCGCCAAATGGCTTTAAAAAAGTAGCTTTAAAATATGGGCTTTCCTTTGCGAGGGATTTAGAACGTATGTTTAGAAAGGAGACAAATCATTTTAAAAGCGGTCAATGGTTGAAATGTGGTACACCGGGTATGGAAGCAAGAAATTTAACTTTTCCATTCGGTTGGGATTCGTTGGGTAAATGGGCAAAAACAAAGGGCTTAAATGAAAATGATTTCTTTATTCATTATTTCAATGATAACCATACGGGCAAAAGGACTCCATTCATTGGGTTTAAAAATACGGGTCATACTGTGCAATTTGTTGCGTGGTTCATAAAAAATATTAGGGGTGGTGACATTGTTTCGTGGTAT
>JBKCGI010000011.1:0-2501 GCA_046303515.1 Flavobacteriia bacterium
ATTTTATGTTGGAATTGAATTTATTATTCGATTTCTGCATATTTTGCGGGTATGGTGTAATGATAGCACGGAATACTTCCAATTTTCTAGTACGAGTTTGAATCTCGTTACCCGCTTTTTCTTTTTCTATAATCTATCCCAAATCTTTTGCATCTATTCCTTACCGCATTATCTGAAACACCAAAAATTATTCCAATTTTTGTAATAGGCATTTCTGCAATCATAATTTCTAAATCTTCTTTAGTTACATGAAATTTTTGCAGGTGATCTTTGTTTGATGCACATTTAACACAACTTTTGCTAGTAGTTCTTATTTCTTTTCCGCATAAGCAAAATTTTACCTTTTTTGGTTTTTTAGTATTTCTTCCAGAAAAAGTTTCTGTCTGTGAGTGGCAATTAGGACACAAAAAACAAAGATTTTCTAGTCGGTGATCTTTGGAGTCTCCATTTTTATGTTCTAGTTGGAGAACCAATTTTTTACCGTTCCAGTCGCCTTCGTTCCCACAAATTGCACATTTGTATGAGATAAGATTTTCTTGCATAACTTTGTTTTTGACAGTTTTAGTACTGAAATTAGAATTTGCTACAAATATATCAACTACATTAATTTTTCTATTTTTATTTTTAAGTCTTATTTTTTCTTTTCTTTTAGATTTTAAAATTTCTATATTTAAATTATCTATTTTGATTCTTTCATGTAAAGTCCTATGATTGCCGCTATGAGCATTAAGACCTAAAGATTTTAAAACCTCTACAAAACTACAAGAATTATCTAGCAATTTTTGCAAGTTTTCTGTGCCAGTTGTCCATATTATGGATGTTCTCTTTCTTGTCATTTGAACCTCATAGTATATTATATGTATGGTTCAAATGACAAATTAATTTTTTTATAAATTTTATTTTTTATTTATCTATAATATAAATTAGAGGTGCAAAATGGCAACATTAAAAGATTTATTAGTTGATTTGAAGAAGACTGATCCTGAGTGTAGGATTGCCATTTACACACCTAGTGGTTTGAGTGTACCTTGCCATTTTCACATTACGGAAATCGGCAGAACAGCCAAGAAGTTTGTTGATTGTGGTGGAACTGAAAGAGAGACAAGCGACACAACTTTTCAGGTTTGGGTTGCCGAAGATACGGATCACAAGATGACGGTAGGTAAGTTTTTGAAGATTATTGAAGCTGGCAGTTATTTGGTTGACGAGGAAGATCAAATCATTTTTGAGTATGACAACAATCATACGATTGGTTTATATGGTGTTGGCATGATTCAAAGACTTGAGCATTTTTTCAATATATTTCTACTTCAAAAGAGGGCGAATTGTTTAGCTCCTGACAAGTGTGGAGTTAAGCCAGAGCAGATGCCCAAGAGCTGTTGTTCAAATAAGGGCTGCTGTTAACTATATTAAAATGGCTGGTAGGCATATGGTGATCGTTTTAGCTCTTTCCTGATTCGGATGCCTTTTGGTTGAGTGACGAAGATTAAGAGCGTCAGTCCTTGACACAGCCTTTAATCCATTTCATGTAAAAGTTTATCGGTATTTTCTATACCTCTCATGAACATAAAAAAGTAGAATATGTTGTAAGTAACGCCATAGAGTTTATCAACGTATAGTAGTGTTGATGTAATAGCGCCTACAGTGGGGTTGGTGTAAACTAGCAGGAGCATTATTGATAGGTGCATAATAATCGAAAGTGAATCGTTGAAGAAAAAATTGGCGGCATCCAAGTTTGATTTTTTTATGTAATTTTTTCCTAGGTCTACGAGATGTGGTCTGTATTCTAGATTCTCCATTAATGAGTGGTTTATGTTTTCTTTATTATTCTGAATATTTAGATCAACTTTTTGAGTTTTGAAGCTATAAATTTTGTTGACTAGAATCATAAAGAGGAAGAGTATGCTGGCTATAATTCCTATTTTATGATCTGTTATAAATAGCATAGTTAGTGCTGTTCCTGCGCCAATAAAGGCATTTATAATTTGTGGCAGGCTATATTCGAAGAAGTCTGAGTAGTAACCTACTAGTTGGTATCGTGCGGTTATTTTAGCTGGTAATATATTTTTATCTCTGAGCATTTGAACAGCTTTTATTGCTTTATCACAGAATATTTTCATAAAAACTTTGGTATCATATCTTTTCAGGAAGAATCCCAAAAGGAGTGCGGCAATTTCTGCTGCTAGCAGACAAAGTAGACCGAAATTATCTTTAATTAGTAGATCGTCAATAGCTTTGCCCAGTAGATAGGGCATAAGTGAAAATAGTGCGTATTGAATAATTAAAAGAGAATAAATTAATATTATTTGTAATTTATTCTCTTTCAGTATTTCCTTGATCATTTTGTTCACATTGTAGTGGGCATTTACATTCTGTGTATTCTCTATTATCTTGGAAGCAATTAGGGTTAGGGGAATCGGTCATGGTAAATATGTTTACGATTCCGTAAAGAATGATGGCAAACATAGCGATGAGAACGATTATGTGCAGCATTATTTTTT
>JBKCGI010000012.1:0-15660 GCA_046303515.1 Flavobacteriia bacterium
AATTTCTACCTTGATGTCCTTATTTGTATGTTTTACTTTGACACCTTGGTTGGCATCTCGTTTTGCAGTTGAAACAGAATTGAAACCTAAGAAAAATCCATTCCATGCCTTCTTGGCTTGGTTCGAAAGAAGAATCAATACCTTTACAAATCAATATGTTAAATTGGTTGGATGGTCTTTGAGAAATAAGAAATTTTCAATTCCAATTGTTATTGCACTTTTCTTTGGAGGAATGTCGTCAATGGGCTTAGGGATTGTCGGACAAGAATTTGTTGCTCAGGGAGATCAAGGTAAATTTATGTTGAAATTGAAATACGATAAAAGTGCCACATTTGAAGAAAACAATGCTACCACTTTGCAAATTGAACAATTACTTTTGGCTCAAAAGGATGTGGTCGGGATGGTGTTTTCTAATGTTGCTGGGCCGAGTGCAGGATTAGGTGCTGCAGCCTTCGGAGCAGAGAATAAGTCAGAAATTACGATTCAAATGAAACCTGAAATGCAGAAAAAATTTCCAACCTTAAGTTATATGGAGGAAATTCGAAGCAAAATTCAATCTAAGTTTCCTGGAATTGAAGTGAAAGCAATCAACATCGGAATGGTTGAATCGGAAGAAGCTCCAATCGAGATGTTTTTATCTTCACAAAATACTGATTTATTGATGGATGAAGCTCGTAGAATTCGTAAACATATTTTAACAATAAAGGGAGCAAAAGATCCAGTAATTTCAACTGATGAAGTAAATCCTGAGGTTCGTGTTGATTTGGATCGAGAAAAAATGGGACAACTTGGATTACCAATTGTCGTAATTGGACAACAGTTGCAAAACGCATTGACTGGAAATGATGATTCCAAATATGAAGAAAAGGGTAACGAATATAAAATTAGAGTTATGTTGGATAAATTCGATAGAAAGAATTTAGCTGATATCCAAGCAATGACTTTTCAAGCGAATGACGGAAAACAAGTTCAACTGGGTGAGTTTGCAAAGGTTTATGTACAAAATGGTTACGGCTCATTGGAACGTAAAAACCGTGTAAGTAACACAACTTTAAGAGCTTACGTGAATGGAACAGCTCCAGGAAATGTTGCCAATGAAATTATCGAATACTTGAAAAAAGAACCTCTAAACGAAGACGTTCGATTGTATTGGGGAGGTGAAATCAAACGTCAAAATGAATCTATGGGAGCTTTGGGGACAGCAATGTTGGTTGGAGTTTGTTTGGTTTATTTGATTATGGTTGCCTTGTATGATAATTTCGTCTATCCATTTGTGGTAATTTTCTCGATTTTGGTATCACTTCCAGGTGCATTTTTAGCCTTAAATTTAGCTTCGATGAACATTGGTATTTTCACCATGTTAGGAGTATTGATGTTGTTGGGATTAGTGGCCAAGAACGCCATTTTGATTGTCGATTTTACAAATCATCTAAAAACAGAAGGAAGAACAACATACTCTGCTTTGCTAGAGGCGGTAAGAGAAAGAATGCGACCAATCTTGATGACTACCATCGCGATGATTGTGGGTATGATTCCAATTGCAACAGCAACTGGTTCTGGTGCCGAATGGAAAAATGGTTTGGCGTGGGTACTTATCGGAGGGTTGACAAGTTCGATGTTCTTGACAATCATCGTTGTGCCAATCATGTACTATATGGTTGATAGAGTGAAAGACAAGTTTTCATTCCTAAAATTAAAAAAACAAAATCGCAAAAAGGCTTTCGAAGAGTTGGAGAGTATTTGAAAATAAATCATAAATGATTAAAAAAACTCCTTTGAAAGAAATTTAAGGGAGTTTTTTTTTACATCAAGACTTGATTTCTCTGACTATCTAACCTCAATAAAATAAACATCATTATCGAGAAGGACATCATAGAAGACCCACCATAACTAAAAAAAGGCAGTGGAATACCAATTACTGGTGCAAAACCAATGTCCATTCCAATGTTGATAGCGAAATGGTAAAATATAATCATGGCACAACAATATGCATAAATGCGATTGAATTTGTTTTTTTGTCTCTCAGCTATAATGATGATGCGAATCAACATAAACATGAACATGAATATCAAGGTGATACTGCCAATAAATCCCCATTCTTCGGCCAAAGGACAAAAAATGAAATCTGTTTCACTTTCAGGAACATGATTTGACTCAACGCTGGCAACGCTGGCATTTTGATAACCTTTACCGCTTAATCCTCCAGAACCAACAGCTGCCATAGCTCTGTTTCTGTTGTAATCTTCTCCGTCTGGATCTTCTCTTAAACCTAAAAAGAGTTCTATTCTATCTTTTTGGTGACTTGCAAGTCCTTGAAAACCAAAGTTTACAGTGGAAGAAATTCCTGCGGATAGTAAAAATCCAATTAGTACGATTAAGGTAATTCTACTTCTATCTCTACGTGACGAAACCCATCTTAAAATGAAATAACTGATTAAGGCTAAGGTAAATAAGGAAATAATTACTCCAAAAAAACCAGGTATCACAACACCAGGAAGAAAAGAAAATGTGATGATATTGTTACTCATCAAAAGTGTAACTAAAGATAAAAATATAACTACAAACAAAATCGGAATAAAGTGACTTCCGACCCAGGTGCTTTTAAATTTTACGCCAGGAATTAAGTTGACAATTTTCAAAACCAAGGGGTCGTAGGTAATTCCTTCTCTATACATTACAAACAAAAAGGAAGTAAAGACTACAAATGTTCCAGCATCCGGTTGCAATAAAATCAAAGCCATTGGAACTAAAATCAAGAGGTTTGCAACAAGTACTGTTGTTACATTTTGTTGGTTGACATTTAGTCTACTCAAAAAACTCCCCAAAGCAATAGCTGTACCAATTTTTGCAAACTCAGCGGGTTGAATTCCCATTGAGCCAACACCAAGCCACGCTCTAGCCCCGTTTACAGCTGGCATGAATAAAACTATAACTAGAAGGGTTAAGCAAAACAAATAAATTGGAATAGCAAATTTTCTATAAATACTGGCGTCAATTAATAAGACGAGAAAACCCAAAAAGCAAGAAAATCCTACCCATAAAATTTGCTTTCCATATTTTTGGGAAAAATCAAATAGATTCGGATGATCTGGGTCAAAGGCTGCAGAGTAAACATTTGCTATACCCATTGCCAAGAAAAGAATAAACACAATAAATAATGGCCAATCGATTGATTTAGATATGGATTCTTCCTTTCTCATTTACTCATTTCTTTCTGTAAAATTAATTGCTGTGGATGGCGTTTTTATTTTTCTTCTTCACGACATTCAATAAATTGGCTTCCATGATCATTTTCTCTTTCTCTTTATCCGAGATTTTCCCTTTCAGGTATTTTTCAACCATTAATTTGGTAATTGGTGCAGCCCAACTTCCTCCCCAACCAGCGTTTTCAACAAAAACAACCATGGCGATTTTTGGGTTTTCAAGTGGTGCAAAAGAAAGAAATACGGAGTGATCTTCTCCCTGAGGATTTTGAACTGTACCAGTTTTCCCACAAACGGTGATATCTGAAATTCTTGCTCTTGAACCCGTTCCACCTGATTCATTAACAACGCGTCTCATTCCCTCAATAACAGGGTCGAAATGAACACGATTAACCATTGTTTTGTGAACTTTTTTGAATTGCATTAGTGGATCTTTTCCCCCGATTTGCTTTACAAAATGAGGAGTATAATACCAACCTTTATTTGCAATAATTGCAGCGATGTTGGCCATTTGCAGGGGCGTAATTTGAACCTCACCTTGTCCAATTGAAATTGATCGAATTGTACTAAATGCCCACAAATTATGTCCGTATGCTTTATCGTAATAGGCGGAATTTGGAATCAAACCACCTCTTAATCCAGTTATGTCGGTTTCAAATTTATGAGCTAAACCAAAGCTTTCCATGTACTTGTACCAAACATTAAGTCCAGCCTCTGCATCTTGGTAAAAATTCTTTTTACGGCCTTTATGAATAATTCTTCTTAAGGTTGCGTAATAATATGGATTACAAGAATACTGTACAGCTTTCATGATATCTGTTGCCATTGGATGATTGTGACAACCTACAACACTTTTGTCACATGGAAATCCAGATTCTACATTTATCGCACCCTCTTGCAAACCAATTAAAGATTGTAACAATTTAAAAATAGAACCAGGCGGGTATTCCGCAGCTAAAGGTCTTGGATATAATGGCTTACTCGGGTCGTTAACAAGTTTTGGGTAATTCTCTGAAATACTTCTTTTTCCTACGAATAAATTAGGGTCAAAAGTTGGTGCAGAAACTAAGGCGAGGATTTCACCTGTTTTAGGCTCAATAGCCACGATACATCCTCTTTTATTGGTCATTAACTTCTCTCCATAAGCCTGTAAATCAATATCTACGCCTAATTTTAAGGCAGGACCTTGTTTCGCGATAGTGTCGTATTTACCGTTGGCATAGGGTTCTATTGCATTGTTCATTGCTGAAGTTACAATGTAATGAACACCTTTAATTCCACGTAATTCCTTCTCATAAAAACGCTCTATTCCGGCTCTTCCGATATTATCTCCTGGACGATAAAAATTATCTTCATCAATTTCCTCTTGATATACTTCTGTCACGTATCCTAAAATGTTGGCGGCATTGGCATACGGATAGGAACGCATTGAAGTAATTTCTTCATAAAATCCTGGGAAATTTTCGAGATGAGGTGCAATATTTGCCATTTCATCCAATTTTAATTCCTTCACAAAAGGGTAGGGCCGAATACTTTGGTAGTTTGAGGTCGTTTTTCCCGTCTGTCTATTTTTGTATTTTCCTTCTCCTTTTTTGATTTCGTAAAAGCGATATTTTACGCGTTCCGGACTCCATCCTATTAACTTTGCAAAGGCAACAGTATCAAAATTCTTGATGTTGTCTTCAATCATCATGATATTGTAGTAAGTTTTGTTTGTTACGATTTTTTTATCATTTCGATCGTAAACTATTCCGCGTGGAGGTGTGATGAATTTTCTTTTTTCAGCAATTTCTTGCGCACGTAAGGTCCAACTGTCATCAATTATTTGCATGTAAAATAAGCGCACACCGTATATCGCTCCAACTAAAAGAAACAATACAATAATTACGTATTTTCGTCCATCAAAATTCATTTACCTATCCTTTTTGATGAATAACATCTGAATAAATATTCCCAAAACAAATGAAATTGGAATACTCAAAATACTTTTTTGAAAAATATAGAAAATTTCATTAAACTTAAAAATTTCGATTAAGAAAAACCAAAAATGATGAATTGCTAGCAGTAGCCCTTGGAATCCTAAAATCCAACGAAAATCCATGTTGTGATAGGTCATTTCAAAACCCGGTTCATAACCATCCCGACTTTCAAACATTTTGAAAAAATAGGGGCGAAGATATGCAATCAAAACTGCCGATGAAGCGTGGAGACCAAAAGTATTGGAAATGGAATCAATTGAAATTCCAAGTGCAAAAGAAATCAACATGACAAGAAAAATATTCATATCCCATGGAAGCATCAGAATGAAAAGTGGGTAGATCATGAATTGAATTCCCCAACCAATTTCCAATTGATTAAATATTAAGGCCTGAACGAAAACGAAAAGGATAAAACGGACGCTATGTTTAAAAATCGTTATCATTCTTCTTCTTTATCAATTGGAATGTGTGACTCAACTTCTTCTTGTTCGGTTCTTAATAAGTTTTTAATGACATAAACTTTTTGAATCTTTCTAAAATCTTCAGCAAAAATTATTTCAACATTCCAAAGTGGTTTTCCTTCTATACTTTTTACTGATGAAACCATCCCAACAGGAATTCCTTTAGGGAAATAACCAGAACCTCCTCGAGTTACAACTTTACTCCATTTTTTTAAGCGCATATCATTGGAAATTCCAGAAATATTTCCACGTCTTGCATGATGCGTTTCCCATTTCAATAAACCAAAAGCGCCACTATTTTCTACCATAACATCAATGTTGATATTTTCGGTTAAAACTGATTTCACAATTGAATAATGATCTCCAGAATAATGTACAATTCCAACGATTCCTTTTTCAGAAAAAACACCCATATCTCTTTTTACACCTTGTAATTTACCAACATCTAAAGTGAAATAGTTGTTACGTTTATCGAATGTTGAATTTATTACTGTTGCAGGAATATATTCATATTGTTGCTGAAAAAGGGTGTCGTTAATTTTGAATAAGTTACGATCAATTTGAATAAATGATTGTTTTTTTTGCTTTCTATAAGCAATTAATTTTCGCTGTAAGACAGAGTTAGTATGCGAAAGATTTAATAACTCTGTCGCTTGATTTTTTACTGATAAAATTTCTCCTGTTACAAGTGAGGCACTTGTCAAATATTGTGATTTAGGAAAACTCATGTATGTTACATACAAAGAAAGCGCAATTGCTTGAAATGCAACAAAAGCTAAAAAAACCTGAAAACGCTTAAAAAATGCAATTAAATTGCGCATGTAAATTCGAAAATATCTACAAAGTTAATGATATTTTAAAAATGATTACTATTGTTTTTAATCAATTTTCAAGTAATTTTTATTTAATAATTTTCATCGTTACAACTTCACCGTTAATTTCGGTTTTAAGGAAGTAAATCCCCGATTCAAGGTTTTGGGTTGAGAATGTATTTAGACCTTCTTTACAAGTATATTTTGCAATGTTTTTACCTTGAATATCGATCAGTTGAATTTGGCTTTTTGTTAAACCTTTCAAGGTAATGAAAAGTTCGTTTTCAAAAGGGTTTGGATAAACATTGATACTGAAATCTCCACCTTTTACTGAAACAATTTCATTGTTTGAATAATCTTCAGCGCCATCACCAGGATTAAAAATTCCTCTTTCTTTATTTGATCTAGTTCTATTAAAATCTTGGGCTCTATTACTTGGTTCACATGGAGTGCTCAGTTCAAAATCTACAAAATAATCTAGACCAGTCGCATTTAGAGGAACATTGTCGGTTATCATGGTTGGATTTCCATAAGGTATCGGCGGAGTTAAAGCTACCCAATCAGTTTGATCCGTATAGCGATAAACATTATATTGTCCAGATGTAATTCCTTCGTAATTATCCCAATAAACGTCCACAAGTCCTGGTGTAATTTGATTTATTGTATTTAAATGAAGTGTTTTATGATTTGCAGAGAGAGGTCCTTCCACACCACAAGTATTCACTGCAGAAATACGATATCTCCAAGAACGGTTTTCTGGAGAGGCAACTACATCATTAAAAACCGAAAAATTTGAAAAATGAACAGTGTCGATGAGCATGTAATCACCAGCAATTGTATTTTCACGGTAAATGTTATAATAGGCAATTCCTTCAGATTCAATTTTTTCCCAGACTACCAAGTTTGTTGTGGTGGCTGTATCAACAGTTACAATACAAATGTCGTTTCTAAGTGGACCTCGAGTATTAATTGTAAAGGCTTTTTGAGCGATGCAATTTATATCTGAATTTACCGTAATAACATAAACTCCGGTGCTTAAATTGTAAATATCTTCTGTTGTTTGTCCAGAGTTCCAAGAAATAGAATTTACTGGACCTCCCAAGGGATGTTGTGTCAAACTAATGTTAATACCTCCATTATTTGCATTGCAGGCAGAATGTATTATTGAATCAGTAATTATCGCAGCATAATTGTCGTTCAAAAATAAACTATCTACAATTTTACATCCATTAGCATCTGTGATTTCTACTTGATAAAAACCATTATCCAGATTGGTGATATTTGGTGAAGCATCACTGGTATTCCAGAGGTAATTATAAGGTAAAACTCCACCGTTTACATTTGTTAAAATGGAACCATTTGTTTGACCACAATCAGGTTTGTTAGGGATAAAAACATTTGTCAATTGACTTGGATTTGCGAGCGTTACTGATTTGGTAATTTGACATCCATTATCTCCAAAATAGGTGTACTCATAAGTTCCTGCTACAACAGATATTAGATCTTCAGCATTTCGACCTGTGGACCAAATAATGTGATAAACGTCTGTACTAGTTATTGTTAAATCAATTGTTCCATCTTCTTTCCCGAAACAACTTGGATTAGTATTGTTTTCAATTATTGTAACATCAGAAGCCTCAATTGTTGCAATTGCAGTTGCTTTACAAGAATTATCATCAATTACATGCGCATAATACGCTCCTGGACTTAAATTGGAAATGAAATTTGTCGTCTCTCCCGTACTCCAGTAAAAGGAAAAATTGGAACTTGTACCTGCCGTAATAGTTAACGTTGCGTCACCTGTATTTGAACCACAAGAAGTTGGATTACTCAGAATTGTTGCACTTGGTGGATTTACAATTTGATAATTTGCATTTGCAGTAACAACGCATCCGTTAATATTTACGGTATAGTTTAAGGTACCTGTATTGGCTATTGTATTTTGAAGAAAACCATTTAGAATGGAGTTATTCATATTTTGACCATTCAATCTAAAAAATCCTTGATCGTAATAATTTACTTTTTCAGACAGGTCAATTTGTATTTCATTTGAACACAAAATAAGCGGGTTTGCAACAAATTGAACGTTAACAGGAGGGGTAATTGCTTGAAAAACATCTAAATCTGCTGTAAAAAATCCGAATCCATCAGTATAATAAATTTGAATTTGATCGCTGTTTGCATTTGGAATCCCTAAGATTTTGAATTTTGATATTCCATTGGAAAAACCATTTGGAATCACTTGAATATTAGTTGTTTGCGAATTCAAACTTGTAGCACTTATAATCGTAATTTGGTCAAAATCAACATCTTCTATTTCAATATTTGAATAAATTTCATTCAATTGATTGGCGCAAAGCCCAGAATTGGCTGCTGTACTTCCAACATAAACAAATGGTGTTTGATTTAAAACTTTGAGTTCAGGTGTCGTATTTCCTTGAAGGATATAACTAGCTGCTAAATGATGATAGCCATTATCAATCGATAAACTTAATGAGTTCTGTTCAATAGCTGTACCTTGAGTTAAAATGTTTGGTCCTGCATTTTCCCATGCTCCTGAAGCTGAAATGTCTCTACGAATTACTTTTACAATATCATTCGTTCCACCTGCGGCTACACCATCATTTCTGAAGGAAGAAAATATAAAACTATGACTTGGACTAGATTCCTTTGCTATATAATTGGCATCAATATTGAAATCCGTTATAGATTGAGATGCCCAATCAACATCAATTACCGTATTTCCATCCATTTCATATTCATAACTTTTATTGTTGGCATCCTCTGTTCCGTAGAAAGAAATATAAGTATTTTTATTTCCTGTTAACACAAAACCGGAATTATCCCAATCCGCTCCATTGGATTGAATAATTCCAGTACCAATACCTTCATAAGGAAAAATTGTAATACTTGGTTGCCCTTTCTGAAAACGAGTTGCCCTAACTCTTGTAGTATAAACACCAAAATAGACATCATTTTGCGTTACCTGAATTTGCAAATCTGCTTGTGATAAATCACTTGATGATGATTCGGCATTCATTGTTTTCCATGTAAAACCAGGATTTCTTTCAAGTCCATGAATTTCATCTGTTGCACCTGCTTCAACGGTATAGAGCAAATATAATTCTTGATTGCCATTTCCTGTTTCAAATTGCCAGTTGTTGTTGACATTGATAGCAGGATAATCTTGTGTTTCACCAGCTGGTCCAGCCTCAAGATTATCATACCTCCAAAATGAAAAATTTGCTCCATCGTAACCAACTAAATATACTTTGCTACCAATTTTTTGTGTGACTAATTTTGTTAATACAGTAGAGTTCACAAAGGATTGAAATTGCCAAGAACTAGTTATGTTATCATATTTATAAACCAAATTTAAAGGTCCTGCACCTCCGCCATCATCTTGATTGATAAATTGATAAAGTTTTCCATCAACCAGCTCAAAATCATATTTCGCATTAGGGAGTAAAACTGGATTAACTGGAATGTTCTCCCAAACTTCTTGCGTAAATGATTGAAATGTCAAGATAATTGAGCAAAAAAGAATAATTCTTTTCATAGTGATTAGTTTTTAATAATTTTCATGGTTTTAATTTCATTTCCAATTTGAGATTTAATGAAATAAATTCCATTTTCTAAGCTAGATAAATTAATTGAATTATTACCTTCAAAATATATATTTTCAAGTATCAATTTACCATGCATGTCAAACAATTGAATATTTATAGAATTTGCACCAACTAAATCAAGTGAAATGGTTTCTTTAAATGGATTTGGATAAACATTTAAACTAATATTTCCATTTTCAAATTCTAAAACTGAATTGTTAGAATAGTCATCTCCATTTTCGTCAACAGCTCCGTCACCTGGATTAAAGATTCCTCTTTCTTTATTTGAACGTGACCTATTGAAGTCTTGTGCTCTCCAAACTGTAGCTGTACACGGAACATCCAATGTTATTTCAACCATGTAATCTAATCCTGGTGTTCCAAATGAAGTAGCATCAGTGAAGGTTAAAATGTTTGAAGGTAAAATTGCTATATCTTCCCATCCAAATTCATCGGTATATCTCCATAACGTATAATTTGAAAACGCATTTCCTTCATAACCGTCCCAAGTAACTTTAACTCCTGACACGCCTAAATCAAAAGTATTTAAGTGCAAAGTTTTATGAGGAGCTGACAATGGTCCAACTGTTCCACAAGCATCTACAGCAGCAATTTTATATCTCCAAGAACGAGCTAAAGGTGATGCAACTACATCATTAAATACAGATAAATTATTAAAATCTACTGTGTCGATCAACTGATATTCATCAACTTGATTTGATTCTCTGTAAATATTGTAATAATCCACTCCATTTGGTTGAACTTTTTCCCAAACAACTAAATTCGTTGTAGAAACACTATCAACTGTTACAATACATATTTCTTGCAACAAAGGTTTTTGAATTGCCACATTCCAACCATTTACTGCAACGCAATTGCTTTGTGAGCGAATGAAACTAACATAATTGCCTTTTGCCAAATTAGAAATATCTTCAGTAGTTTCACCATTTGACCAAACAATAGCTTGAATTAAATCACCATTTACTGGAGTTACATCTAAGTCAATGGCACCAGTCTCTGCGTTACATGAGGTCTCCGTAATTAAGCCTTCAACAATTGGTGCGTTATTTTCGGAAAGGAATACAGTGTTTTGTGCCTGACAACCAGCTTGATCGGTAGTTGTAAGTGTATAAACTCCAAACGTCAAGTTCATATTGTTTAAACCAAATTGGCCATTACTCCATGAGTAGAGGTAAGGACCGTTTCCTCCATTTGTATTACTAACTGTTAATTGGCCATTGTTTACACCGCAATTTGGTTTGATTTCACTGATTTCTGATTGCAACAAACTTGGTTCTGTCAAAACAAAACTAGAGCTCAATTCGCAACCTGATTCTGTTGTAATTGTTACCTCATAAGTTCCGGCAAATAAGTTTGAAATTCCAGTAGATTGGCTTCCTGTATTCCATAAGTAATTAATAATCTCTGTAACTCCTGAAATCGCAAGTGAAATTGAACCATTATTTGCCCCAAAGCAAGTTGGATTAACAACACTAGGTGTCATTGTAATTGTTGAAGGATTTACCTCTGTAACTGCCATTGCTTTGCATCCTTTTGCATCTAATACATTGAAGTAATATGCGCCTGGAACTAAATTAGAAATATTCAATTGATCTTGAGTTCCATCACTCCAATAGAATGAATATGGTGCTGTTCCTTGTGAAATTATTGCAGAAGCTGTACCATCATTTAATCCACAATTAGAATTGGTTGCTCCAATGGCAATTTGAGGTTTTCCGTTAACAATGATGTCAACAGGAATTCGTGCTGAGCTACATCCATTCTCAAAAGCTTCAACATAAACGGTTGTTGCTGACTGGATCTCTGAGATAGTATAATTATTTCCTTCTCCAATGACAGTTCCTCCACTTGCTTGACTATACCAATTTAAAATTGCTGAAGTTGAACTTGCAACCAAAGTGATTTCTTCAGCTTGACAAACTTCTAAAGGAGAAGTTGAACTAATATTTGGTGCAGAATTGATTGTTAAGTTTAAAGTTACTAATGAATCACATCCAGTTGAACTAGCAATTATTGCAGAATATGTTCCTGAGGCAGTATATGTATTTCCGTCAGTTGACCAGGTGTATGAATCACAAGCAGTAATTGTTTCTGAACCAGCACTTGAATTATTGATTGTTAAGTTCAAAGTCACAATCGAATCACAACCTAGTGCATTTGTCAAAGTTGCTGAATAAGTTCCAGATGTTGAGTAGGTATTTCCGTCAGCTGGCCAAGTGTATGAATCACAAGCTGTAATGGTTTCAGAACCTGCACTTGAATTGTTGATTGTTAAGTTTAATGTAACGATTGAATCACAACCTAAAGCATTTGTTAAAGTTGCAGAATATGTTCCAGAAGTAGCATATGTATTTCCGTCCGTTGGCCATGTGTATGAATCACAAGCAATAATTGTTTCAGAACCAGCACTTGAATTGTTGATTGTTAGGTTCAAAGTAACGATTGAATCACAACCTAAAGCATTAGTTAAAGTTGCTGAATAAGTTCCAGTCGCAGAATATGTATTTCCGTCCGTTGGCCATGTGTATGAATCACAAGCAGTAATTGTTTCCGAACCAGTACTTGAATTATTGATTGTTAAATTTAAAGTCACAATCGAATCACAACCCAAGGCATTTGTCAAGGTTGCGGAATATGCTCCAGTCGCAGAATATGTATTTCCGTCCGTTGGCCATGTGTATGAATCACAAGCAGTAATTGTTTCCGAACCAGCACTTGAATTGTTGATTGTTAAATTCAAAGTCACAATTGAATCACAACCTAGTGCGTTTGTCAAGGTTGCAGAATATGTTCCAGATGTTGAGTACGTATTTCCATCTGCTGACCATGTGAATGAATCACAAGCAGTAATTGTTTCCGAACCAGCACTTGAATTGTTGATTGTTAAATTCAAAGTCACAATTGAATCACAACCTAGTGTATTTGTCAAAGTTGCTGAATAAGTTCCAGAAGCAGCATATGTATTTCCGTCTGTTGGCCAAGTATAAGAATCACAAGCAGTAATTGTTTCCGAACCAGCACTTGAATTGTTGATTGTTAAATTTAAAGTCACAATCGAATCACAACCCATGGCATTTGTTAAAGTTGTAGTATACGTTCCAGTTGATGAGTAGGTATTTCCATCCGTTGGCCAAGTAAATGAATCACAAGCTGTAATTGTTTCAGAACCTAGACTAGAATTGTTGATTGTTAAATTTAAAGTTACAATCGAATCACAACCCAAGGCATTTGTTAAAGTTGCAGAATACGTTCCCGAAGTAGCATATGTATTTCCGTCCGTTGGCCATGTGTATGAATCACAAGCAATAATTGTTTCTGAACCAGCACTTGAATTGTTGATTGTTAGGTTCAAAGTAACGATTGAATCACAACCTAGTGCGTTTGTCAAGGTTGCAGAATATGTTCCAGATGTTGAGTACGTATTTCCATCTGCTGACCATGTGAATGAATCACAAGCAGTAATTGTTTCTGAACCAGTACTTGAATTGTTGATTGTTAAATTTAAAGTCACAATCGAATCACAACCCAAAGCATTTGTCAAAGTTGTAGTATACGTTCCAGTTGATGAGTAGGTATTTCCATCTGTTGGCCAAGTATAAGAATCACAAGCGGTAATTGTTTCTGAACCAACACTTGAATTGTTGATTGTTAAGTTTAAAGTTACTAATGAATCACAATCTAGTGCGTTTGTCAAGGTTGTAGTAAACGTTCCTGTTGATGAGTAGGTATTTCCATCAGTTGGCCAAGTGTATGAATCACAAGCAGTAATCGTTTCTGAACCTGAACTTGAATAATTGATAATTAAGTTCAAAGTAACAAGAGAATCACAACCTAAAGCATTTGTCAAAGTTGTAGTATACGTTCCAGTTGATGAGTAGGTGTTTCCATCCGTAGGCCAAGTATAAGAATCACAAGCAGTAATTGTTTCTGAACCAGTACTTGAATTGTTGATTGTTAAATTTAAAGTCACAATCGAATCACAACCCATGGCATTTGTTAAAGTTGTAGTATACGTTCCAGTTGATGAGTAGGTATTTCCATCAGTTGGCCAAGTATAAGAATCACAAGCAGTAATCGTTTCCGAACCAGCACTTGAATTATTGATTGTTAAGTTTAATGTCACAATCGAATCACAACCCAAGGCATTTGTCAAGGTTGCGGAATATGCTCCAGTCGCAGAATATGTATTTCCGTCCGTTGGCCATGTAAATGAATCACAAGCAGAAATCGTTTCTGAACCTGAGGTTGGATTATTAACGATTACGGATGTATTTGCCGAACTAGCTGCGCATCCTAAATTTGAAACCGTAACATTATAATTTCCAGTTGTAGAAACAATAATAGACTGAGTAGTTTCACCTGTAGACCAGGTATTATTTAAAGCTGAAGAAGATGTCAATGTAACTGAACCTCCATTACAAAAAGTTGTTGCACTACCTGCAGAAATTATTGGGGTTGTTGGGGTTGGATTTACAACAACAGTAACAGTATTTGTTGAGGATGAAGTACAACCCGCAGTTGTCACATCTACCGAGTAAGAACCTGAAGCAGTAACAGTAATCGTTTGTGTAGTTGCTCCATTTGACCATACGTTATTTACAGCCGAAGAGGAAGTCAAAGTCACTGAACCACCAGAACAGAACGTTGTCGCTCCCGAAGCAGTGATTGTTGGTGCAGCAGGTGCTCCTGGATCAGTAATCGTAGCAGAAACTGTGTTTGACACGCATCCATCATCAAAAGTAAAGTTATAAGTTCCCGCAGCAAGCGAAGAAAGAGTATAAGGAAGCGTAGTTGCAGTAGCAGAGCCCGAAGCAGTTCCGCTCCAAGTTACATCACCCGTTCCAGTACCCGTAATTTGAATTGATCCATCCGTACCTGAACAAGCTGAAGGATTTGAAACAGTTCCCAAAGCAATAGTAGGGGCAGTGTTCACCGTCACAGCAGTTGCCGCAGAAGACGAAGTACATCCTGCAGTAGTTACATCTACCGAGTAAGATCCTGAAGCAGAAATAGTAATCGTTTGCGTAGTTGCTCCATTTGACCACACATTATTTGTAGCCGAAGATGAAGTCAAAGTCACTGAACCACCAGAACAGAAAGTTGTCGCTCCCGAAGCAGTGATTGTTGGTGCAGCAGGTGCTCCTGGATCAGTAATCGTTGCAGATACTGTGTTTGACAGACATCCATCGTCAAAAGTAAAGTTATATGTTCCCGCTGAAAGCGAAGAAAGTGTATAAGGAAGAGTTGTTGCAGTAGCAGAGCCCGAAGCAGTTCCGCTCCAAGTTACATCACCCGTTCCAGTACCCGTAATTTGAATTGAGCCATCCGTACCTGAACAAGCCGAAGGATTTGAAACAGTTCCCAAAGCAATAGTAGGAGCAGTGTTCACCGTCACAGTAGTAGCCGTAGAAGACGAAGTGCATCCTGCAGTTGTTACATCTACCGAATATGACCCCGAAGCAGAAACAGTAATCGTTTGCGTAGTTGCACCATTCGACCACACATTATTTGTAGCCGAAGATGAAGTCAAAGTCACTGAGCCACCAGAACAGAAAGTTGTTGCTCCTGAAGCGGTG
>JBKCGI010000013.1:0-13792 GCA_046303515.1 Flavobacteriia bacterium
AATTTAGCCAATGTAAATGATGCTTCAACTTATTTGATTACTTTAAGAAAGAAATCTACTTCAGAAATACCAGAAATTAATACTGGTAATCTGTTTTCAATTTTTCCAAACCCTAGTAATTCAGATTTCACAATAAAATTCAAAAAGGAATTAACAAATGGTGAACTAATTATAACAAATCAAATAGGTGAAATTGTGCAGTCATATTCAAATCTTTCTGGAAATGAAATAAAAATTGAAAAAGGAGCACTGAGCACAGGAATTTACTTTGTGAGTTTAAAAACTGATAAAACTGACACTTGTTTTCAAAAGTTAATTCTAAATAATTAAGAAAATAAACAAATTGAACATAGACTTGTTTATTTGATGTCAACTTAAATATTGAATCTAAAACAAGCTACCATGAAAAAAATATTTATTCTCTTAGCGCTCAACCTTATTATTTTTGATTTCATTGCACAAAATGATAATGAATTGTATGGAATTGTTCGAAAAAATTATTACAGTTTACAAACTGATCCTTTCGATACAAGTTTTCACTACGAAGTTTTTGACTCAGCAACCATTAGATTAGGGAAATTATATACTAATACCGGTGTTGTTGAAAACATCAGTGAAACAGGGAGCGCTATGGCTGTAAATTTAACTGGTGCAGCTTTAAATCCTTACACAAATTCCTTTCTATTTTTTGGTGGAGACAAATTCGTCACAATGAATTTAAACACAGGAGAAAGTACCAATAGTGTTAACTTATTTAACCCAAACGGGGAAAGTTATTTTGACAACTTTAGATTCAATAACTCCGACAGCACTATTTATGGTTTAGCAAGAAGAAACTTTTATGATCAAAACCAAAGTTTTACTGGATCTGAAATGTTTTTATCAAAACTAAATTCCGAAACGGGAGAAATACAACAAATTTCACCAAATTCAATTGGTAATGGTTTTGCCTTAGCAGGAAGTGCAATAGATCCATATCAAATGGTTTATTATTACTCAGTAGGTGATGCAATTGTTGGCTTAGACATGTATTCTGGTGAGATTTTTAGTTCTTTCCCGGTAGGTTTCGGTGTTGGAATTATGTTTGATAATTTTACATACTCTTGCGCTGACACAGCTTTATATGGCTTGATTAGACAAAACTTTTACTCGACAGTTTACGATAGTTTATTTCCTGATTTCCCAATGCAAAACCTAGATTCTACTTCAATCAAACTGGGGAAAATGAATACCACTTCAGGCAATTTGGAGGAAATTTCTCCTGTAAATCTTAATTTTGGAGGTTATTCCTTAAACGCAAGTTCTGCCATTGACCCCGTTTCAATGACCTATTATTTCAGTACTGGAAATAATGTAGTTGGAGTTTCTATGCTTACTGGCTTAATTGTAGAAAATAATCTTTTAAATTTTGAGGATGGATCCTACTTTGATTTGATGCGGAATTTCAACAATTGTAAAAGTGCAATTAGAGCAAGAGTCAATGCTGGAACGAGTTCAATTTCAAAAAACTCAACTGGACGGTTTTCAATATCCCCAAACCCAACAAATTCAGATTTTACAATTAAATTTAAAGAGGAATTGAAAAACGGAGAACTTAGTATAATAAATCAATTAGGTGAAATTGTGCAATCTTATTCAAATCTTACTGGAAATGAATTAAAAATTGAAAAAGGGAATTTAAAAGCAGGAATTTATTTTGTAAAATTAATATCCGAAACAAACAATTCAGCTATCGAAAAAATTTGTATTACTGAATAATTAAGAATTTATATAAGTTTAAATCGTTTTCATGTAAGAAAATAAGATTAATTGTTGCTCAACTTTGCACTCAACAATTTAAAGTAAATTACATGAAAAAACAAACAAAATTTTACGCAATTATTATCCTAGGTTTGGCGATTATCTTGCCAACCTTGTCCTCTTGTAGTAAGTATGAAAATGGTCCAGCATTGAGTTTGAGATCAAAAAGCGAACGAGTTGCCAATACATGGAAAGTTGACAATTACAAAATAAACGGTGATGATGTTACTTCACTGGTTACTAGTTATTATGAAATATTTTCTAAGGATGGAAACTACTCCTATTCTTGGAGTCTTTTTAATGGAGTGGGCAAATGGGAATTCCAAAATAATTCGAAAGAAATTAAATTAACAGGAAACGATGATCATTCTTCGCGCACCTTGTACATTTTGAAATTGGAAGAAAATGAATTTTGGTATTATTCCATGGATGGATCTGATAAACATGAATTTCATTTGATTTCAAAATAATTAAAACCTTTTTATACAAAACTCATTTTAGAAATAAGATGAGTTTTTTTATGTCCAAACTTTCGTTGTAGCAACATTTTTTTTAGTAAATTATTCAATAAATTAGTATTTTTGAAATCCATGGACACCAAACTTAAAAATCTCCTTTTTGCTGAGCAAAATGCTTTCGTTCTATTTAATGAGATTGAAATTAGAAATTTAATTGTAGCCGGTAAATCTGAAAAAGAACTCAATATTGAAATTTTCAACTTGGCATTTGAACTTTTTGGAATCAAAAAATATTGGCACAAACGCATTGTAAGAGCGGGAAAAAACACACTTCTCCCCTACGCACACAATCCTGAAAACTTGATTTTGCAAGAAGATGACATTCTTTTTTTTGATTTTGGTCCTGTTTTTGACGAATGGGAGGCTGATTTTGGAAGAACTTTTGTTTTGGGAAATAACGAACGAAAACTCAAATTACAAGCTGATGTTGAAAAAGCTTGGTATGAAGGAAGAGATTTTTATACTCAAAATAAATTGGACTTAACTGGAGCAGATTTATATCAATTCACAGTCGAATTGGCTCAAAAATACGGTTGGAAATACGGAAACGAACATTGCGGCCACTTAATTGGAAATTTCCCTCACGAAAAATTATTAGGTGAAGAAAAAATCAATTATATCCATCCTGAAAATACAGAATTGATGTCTAATTTAGATGTTTTAGGCCAAGAAAGATTTTGGATTTACGAAATACATTTTGTGGATGAAGAACAGCAAATTGGCGGTTTTTTCGAGCAGATTCTCACTATCTAAAATACAAAGAAAATCGAAGTAATGACGTATCAAGATTCGTCACATAGTATGAAGACTTATCAAGCCAAATAAAAATACCTGAACAATGAATTTCAACGAAAATTACACTTTAGAAAACGAAAAAGTTCTTTTAAGACCAATTCTTGAAAGTGACTACGAACATTTATTGCCTTTTTCATTAAATGAACCTGAACTGTGGAAATTTTCTCTGGTGCAAGCTAATGGTGAAGAAAACTTGAAAAAATACATTCAAGCCGCGATTCAAAATCGAATCAATGAAAAAGAATATCCTTTCATAGTTTTTGATAAAATCAAACACAAATATGCAGGTTGCACGCGCTTTTATGATGTTCAAACAAGTCAACTCACAACACAATTGGGTTTTACGTGGTATGGAAAAGATTTTCAAGGAACAGGTTTAAATAAAAACTGCAAATATTTGATGCTTGAATTTGCCTTTGAAAAATTAAATTTTGAACGGATAGAATTTAGAGCCGACAACAGAAATCAACGGAGCATAAACGCTATGAAAAGCATTGGTTGTATAGAAGAAGGAATTTTGCGTAACAATGGTTTTGACCCCGTAGGAGAACGTCGTGATAGCATCGTTTTGAGTATTTTAAAGCAGGAATGGTTTGAAAATGTGAAAGAAAATTTGCGTTCAAAACTTTGAATTAGAAATTATTTTATTATGTTTGCATAGTATTTTCATATTATGAATGAAATAAAATTTAGTCAAAGTTCTTCGACTTTTTACAAATCAATACAAGCAGAAATTAAGTCTATGCTTGAAAAAACGAATGTTTTACATAAAGCACAAATTCTTTTATGGACAAAATTAATTTTCTATTTTACTTGTTTTATTTTTTCCTACAGTTCACTTTTTTTGTTTGCGCATGAAAGTTTTATTTCAATACTATTGAACTATATCGCGATTGGCATTTCTGGAATTCTATTGGCTTTTAATGTTGCCCATGATGCTTGTCACGATACCTTGTCGAAATACAAATGGCTTAACAACATCATCTTTCAGTTAACTTTTAACTTACAAGGTACAAATGCTTATTTATGGAAAATTAGACATCAAGACTCACATCATCTTTTTCCAAATGTAGATGGTTGCGATGCAGATATTGACAATAATCCTTTTATGCGCTTATCGCCACAACATCAGCTCAAAAAACATCAAAAATTTCAACATATTTATGCTTTTTTCATCTATTGTATTTACACTTTACATTGGTTTTTTATCAAAGATTTTATGTATTTGAAAAAGAAGAAATTAGCTAATTTAAATGATATCAAACACCCTATTCAGGAATGGATTTTATTTTTCTTTTGGAAATTCCTATACCTCTATTTAATTGTAATACTCCCGATTCAATTTGGTTACGCTATCAAATATGTTATTATTAGCTTTTTACTCATGCAGGTGATTAATTCTTTGCTATTCATTCATACACTGATAATTACGCATTTGTGTTTGGAAACTGAATTTCCACAAGCTAACGAAAATGGGATCTTACCTTATGATTTTTTTGAACATCAGTTGGCAACCTCACTAGATTATCATCCCACAAGTCAAGTTGCGACATGGTTTTTTGGAGGATTTAATGCACATGCTGCACATCATTTGTTCCCAAATTTACCTCATACCATATATCCAAAAATCACGCAAATAATTCAGGAAAATGTGCTGAAGTACAATCTAAAATACAATCAACTTTCATTTATAAATGCCATAAAATCGCATTATTTATATTTAAAAAAAATGGGGCAAAAATAATTTTTTGTATATTTATATTCTAATTCATACAACATGCAAAAAGAATATACCAAAGAAGACTTAACAATAATCTGGGATCAAACAAAATGCACACATTCAGCAGTTTGTGTAAAAGGATTATCATCCGTTTTTAAACCACAAGAAAAACCTTGGATTCAGACTGAAAACGAAACAAAAGAAAAAATTAGAGAACAAGTTTTAAAATGTCCTTCTGGAGCATTGAGCTTAAAGTGAAATTCATGTATCAATTAAAGTATATACTCAAAATACTATTGCTAACTTTATTTCTTGCTTCCTGTGTAAGTTCAAAAAAAATCATGTTAAAAGAAGAATACAAAAGCTACTATGAAAAATACAAAGTGGATGGATCTTTTGTTTTGTACAATCAAAATGATAAAAGTTATTCTATTTACAACAAATCTCAGTTTGAACAAGAATTTACGCCAGCTTCCACTTTTAAAATTTGCAATACATTAATCGGTCTAGAAACAGGAGTAATTACTGATGAAAATTTTGTGATTCCTTGGGACAGTGTTGCACGTCAAATTCCAAAATGGAACACAAATCACGACTTAAAAACGGCTTTTAAAAATTCAACTGTTTGGTATTACCAAGAATTAGCACGAAGAGTTGGTGAGGAAAAAATGCAATTCTGGATTGATAAACTCAATTATGGAAACAAAAAATTAGGTGGAGAAATTGATAAATTTTGGCTAACTGGAGAATTAAGAATTACACCCAAACAAGAAATTGATTTTTTAGTCAAACTGAATAACAATAAACTTCCCGTTTCAAAAAGAAGCATTGATATCTTAAAAAAGATCATGTTAGTTTCAGATACAAATGGAATAAAAATCTATGCCAAAACTGGTTGGGGAAGCCAAAATAACCTAGAAATTGGCTGGTATGTTGGATTTGTTGAAACCAAAGACAATGTTTATTATTTCTCAAATTGCATTCAAACTTCTGATTTAGAAAATCAAAATTTTGCACAAGCACGCATAGAAATTGCTCAAAGCATATTAAAAAGTTTGGAAATTCTACCAAAAAATAATTAACTTTATATTATGAAAAAAACCTATTTACTACTCTTTTTAATTGTTTTTTCAAAACTTTTAAATGCTCAAAATCAAAATATTTCTAATCAACTTGTTTTTGAAGGAGAACCATATTTGGCAATAAATCCTAGTAATTCGCAAAATATTGTGGTAGCTTGGATGGGATATGTTTTTGCAAATGCACCACGCTTGAGTATTAAAGTGAGGTCAACTTTCAATGGTGGTCAATCTTGGTCTCCAATAGTTGTGATGCCGCACATTGCCTCAACCTATACATCAGCTGACCCATCCTTAGCGTTCGACCACAATGGAAATTTGTTTTTATCCTACATTGATCACAGGGAAACCCCTGATTCAGGTGGAGTTTATGTTTTTAAATCAACAAATGGTGGACTAAATTGGGGCGCTCCTGTACAAGCAATTGATATGTATGCCGATAATGATAAAAAACCAATAGATCGCCCTTTTTTGGTAATCAATGAAACAGGAGATAAATTGTACATGACATCAAAACCTCCGTCATGGGTTGCGGCTCCAAACAGACCCTATTTTGTGAGTTCAACTGATTTTGGTGCCACGTGGAATCCTTGGCGCTATGTGGATACAACAAACTATCTTGTCGGATCCTTAATTGCTGCGCCTTTCGCTCCACCGGCCTGTGTTGGAAATAATTTTTCATGTGTTTACCCAAGTTATGTCACTTCGCAAAATATTTTGCCACAATATATTTTAGCAAACTCAACAGATAATGGAAATCATTTTTCCTACAACACAGTTTATGCAGCAGCAACAACTAGTGCTCAAAATGATTCCGCAAAAATGAGCTACAGATTGGTCCAAAATCCCATAAATTTAAATCATAAGGCTTTTATTTTTCCATTTTCACAAACTTCAGACATTGATATTTTTTTCACAGAAACTTTCAATGATGGAAACTCTTGGTCCACTCCTATTCGCATCAATGATGACGCACTTGGAAACGGCAAATTACAAGATTTAATTTGGGCTGATTTTGACAACGATGGTGATCTTGCCATTTCTTGGAGAGACAGAAGAAATGCACCTGGAATTGGTTATAACAAAGCTTCAGAGTTTTATGCAGCTTTTCGAGATAAGGATTCTGCCAATTTTGCGGCAAATTTTAAATTAAGCGATTCTTTGGTGAATTTTCACACTATTCTAGTCGGAAATGGAAATGATTTTATGGGAATGGAACTAGAAAACGACACCATTTCTGCCGTTTGGGGAAATACACGTGACGGTTCTCTCGATATCTGGTTTTCAAGAATTGCAGCTCGGACGGGAAATATCAATCAGGTAAATCTAATAGAAAGCGAATCAAAAGTATTGAGTGTTTATCCAAGTCCAACTACTGGTATCTTCAACATCAAATTCGAAGGAAATATTGATATCCAAAAAATTGAAATTCAATCCATTGATGGAAAAACTATTTATTCAAGTAAAAACCCAACAAAAACAATTGATTTATCGAAAGAAAAAGCTGGAATTTATTACCTATTTGTGACAAATCAAGGGAAAATTTACAGAAAATCAATTCAAAAAATTTAACATGTGCTTACAATCAAAAATAATTTTAGTTTTAAGCTCTTTGGCTATTTTTTCCTGTTCTTCAAAAGTTGAAAATGACATAAAATCAGACAAAATCGAAAAAACCGCCACGACTGATGAAAATTTAAAAAAAATTGATGTCAAATTTCTAGTTTTAGATTGGAATTCAGCTCATTCGGAAGAAAACCTGCAAAATTTCAAAATTTTATTTGCTGATGAAGTAACATATTATCAAACTAAGCTAACATCTGAAAAATGCCTCGAAAAGAAATCTTCTTTCATTCAAAAACATCCAGATTACGAACAAAAAATTATTGGCGAAATTTTAATTGATACTTTAAGCGAAAATGAACTTAAATGCAGTTTTGTGAAAGAAGTAAGTTATGCTTCAAAAACGAAAAGATATGCAGCTTATTTGCATTTTAAAAAGTTTGATACAGCATTGAAAATTACAGTTGAAGGCGATGAAACAACTGATTTGAACCTTCAAAACAAAAAGAATCCACTGCTGAATTCAAGCACTTTTTCCATGGATGGAGATTTTAATGGAGATGGAAAAAAAGAAACATTCACACTTATAAAACCGGCCTTTCCTAGTGAGGACATGGTAGAGAATTTTGGTGAATGTAAGGGAGAATGCAACTGTAAAATAGTATTTTCAGACCAATCAATGGCCCCAATTGAAATAAACATGTGTATAGGAGGAACTCCCGTCAATAAAGGAGATTTGGATGGTGATGGAAAAGATGAAATCGGAATTTTACCGGATTGGTGGACCAGTTGCTGGCGATCTTATTTCGTTTACACCTATAAAAATGGAAATTGGGATTATTTGGTTGCTCCAATTAGTACACATTGCACTCAATGGGATAACGATTTTGGCTTCATTCAAAAGCATCCAAGTAAAAAAGGATATGTCATTATTGAGATGAGTTCTTGGGAAAATGAAGATATCAAGGTAAAGAAAAAAACGATTAAAGTTATTTAAGATGAATCCTCAACTCAGAAAAATTGCCCCAACCCTTTTTGCCATTCTGTTTTTACTACCAATAGCATTAATTTACCTCAATAAAATAAATTTAGAATTCGCAAGACATATTCAAATTGCAACTTTTGCTATGTGGATGCTATTCATTTTAGAGTTTTTCAGAAGAGAATGTAAAGACAAAAAATATTTCCCTGTCATTTGCACAATCTTTGCACTTGAATTATTTGATTTGGTCATCAGTCTTTTTTTTGAACCAATTTCTGGACAAATACTAATAACTTATTTAATCATTTTCGCACTTCACATCACAATGGTGGTTTTACTCACAATTAAAATACGTGAAGTTTTCTACCTCCGCTCCGTTTGGTTTATTGTTCTTGAATTACTCATATTTCCAATTGCAATTTTCACTTTGACGCCAGAAATTGGGCGTTATGAAAAGGAGGAACTTAAAACTGATTAATTTTAGCCAAATATTCTTGTTCTTTTTGACCTTTTGTTGGATACAAAATTGCTTTTTTATTTAAAATTTTCAAATCCATTAAGGTAGAATATCCTGAACGAGAAATTATTGTTTCTGACTCAAAAAACAGTTCATCATTATTCATCAAATCGGATGCTGGATAATATTTCCAATTTGGGTTTTCTTTATTTATTTTAATGTTTTTAGGAAATAAAACAGCAACTCTTTTCCGTGAGAAATCAATTTTAGTTTTCACCTCATCTATAAATTGTTCTGAGTAAGGTTTAGGACCCGAAACAACGATTAAATAATCATACTGTATCTCATGAAACTGATTCCCTATAAAACGTGATTTCCATCCTAAATATGTTAAGTTTGGATGTTGAATACGCTTACTTAATTTACCAGCTAAAGGACATTCTTCTTTGTCTAAAACCCAAAGCGAGTCAAATTTTAGCAATTGTTTTTCGTGCCATTTTTGAATAAAAAAATAAAGTTTAGGAATCGGTAAATGCAATTGATGAGTTACAAAAACAGAACTTGTAAATTTACTAAAAAACCCATACCGATGATCCGAAATCACTAAATCAATCTTATTTTTAGTGCAATACAGCTCTACAAATTCCTGTTCAATACGAATTGATTTGAAAAAAGATTTCCGTTGCTTCCATAAATCCAAAGCCCAATTCCCTTTTCCTGAGAACTTAAAATTGTACCCTTCCAAAAAAACATATTCCAACTCAGGGAAATAGGATTGAAAAAGTAGTTTTTGTTCCTCAGTACAAGCAATCACAATTTTATTTTCTTGCTCAAGTAATTCTCGAATAATTCCAATAGAACGCGTTACATGTCCCAGTCCCCAATCAAGGGCTGCGAATAAAATTGTTTTATGATTAATTTCTGAAAAATTCATTTGATTTTATAAAAGTAGAAAAAAATCAGTAAGTTTGAAAAGATAAATCGACATGCAAAAATCTTTATTAATTTTATTTGGTCTTTTTTTGGTTTCAAATTTCGAAGCACAGGAAGTCTGCACTCCTTCTAAAAGATTCGATAAAATCAATTGGAACGGAAATGGTTTGGCTTTTTCAAAACCTAAATTATGGAAAAAAACGATTGTTCCACTATCTCTTGCTTGTTTGAGTTTATCCTTAAACACGATTGAAACCAAAACCAAATTACAAGAAGATTTTCGAAAACCTTTTAATGGTTATGAAACGCATGCAGATGATTATATCCAATATGCACCAATCGGAATAATGTATGCATCAGATTTACTAAAATACAAAAGCAGAAATTCAATTTGGAATCAAACAAAATATTTAGCGATTTCTGAATTTTGTTCTGCTGTAATTGTGCACACTTTAAAAAATACACTCAAAATTCAACGCCCAGAAAACGGGTCTTTTAACTCTTTTCCTTCTGGACACACAACTCAAGCCTTTGTTGCAAGTCAAGTACTTTACAATGAATTCAATCAATCGAATAAAGTTCTAGCTTTTAGTGGGTTTTTATTTTCTATTCCAACAGGAACACTTCGTGTGGTAAATAACAGACATTGGATTCCAGATGTATTGATGGGCGCTGGAATTGGTATTTTAGTCACGAATTTAGTTTACCATTTTGAACCACTCAAAAACTGGAATCCATGGAAAAAAAGAGCGTTAAATATGAGTTTTAACCCCTCATTAGGCAATGATTTTTATGGAGGGTATTTGAAGATTGCTTTGTAAAAAATGTCTATTTTGACAAATTCCCTCCTTGAGGAGGGATAAAGGGAGGTGACAAAATTCAGAGTCAAGTCACCCACCTTAATCCTCCCTCAAGGGAGGAGACTAAGATTATAATCAAAAACTTACATGGTTCAAAAAAACATATGGTTCAAAATTGTATCTTTGCACCCGAATTATGGCAAAAAATAAACTTAGACGTTTCAACGAAATGAAAGAATTCTCCAATTGTTTTGAACCAACAATGGACGAAATTAAAGAAAATTCTTTCGAATTAAAAGGTAAGTGGAATACAGAATATTTCAAAAATGAAAATCCTATTGTACTTGAATTAGGTTGCGGGAAAGGTGAATATTCAATTGGTTTATCGCAACATTTCCATAACAAAAACTTCATTGGAGTGGATATTAAAGGTGCCAGAATTTGGGTAGGTGCAAAAGAAGCTGTCGAAAAAAACTTTACCAATGTCGCTTTTTTAAGGACTAAAATTGATTTCATAGCTAGTTTCTTTGAAAAAGATGAAATTGATGAAATTTGGTTGACTTTTTCTGATCCACAACCAGCCAAACCAAATAAACGATTGACTTCGAAATATTTCATCGACCGATACCGCCAAATTTTAAAACCTGGTGGAATCATTCATTTGAAAACAGATAGCGATGTTTTATTTGAATCTACCTTAGAACAAATCGAAGAACACAAATACGAAATGCTTGAATCTACTTGGGATTTATATTCTGAAATGGATCAAAATCTAGACCAAACAACGAAAGATATTTTTCACATCAAAACTCATTACGAAAATTTGTTTGTTTCGAGAGGTTCGGTAATTAAATATTGTAAGTTTAGGGTTAGTTAGTAGTTAGTAGTTAGTAGTTAGTAGTTAGCAGATAGTTGTTAGGAGTTTTGAATTCTAAATATTGAACTTGTTCATTTATTTCTTTATTAAATTCCTGATATTATCTTTTCGTTATTAAAATAAACTAATTTCCCATAAGAATCATATTCCCATTCCACAACAGCTTCGTCATTTCCTTCAATAAATTTGCTGATTGAATGTACTTGTCCATTTTCATAAAATATTGTCCAAAAACCAATTTTCTACATATTGACCTAGCATTTGGATGGAATTATTTTCATATGAACTAAAAACAGTACCATTTTCAAACAATCCTTCCTTAAAAGTTCCTTTATATTGAGTTGAATTTACATAAATCGTATAGAAGCCATTCATTAATTCTCCAAAAGATTTAAATTGACATTTATTGTGTGATTTTTCAGTACTAATCATATAATTGCACGTAATAACACTTTCTTGATTTGAAAACCAAATCGTATCAGAATTATTTCCATGATAATAATTTATCATTCTTGAATCAGATTTAAATCGAGATTCACAAGCATCATTTTTTAAATCAATCTTAATTTTAGTATCCTGCGACCAAACTATTTGAATTATTGAAATAAATGATAGAAAAATAGTTACTTTCATGGAAAATCAGTTTTAGAATAGATTTAATTCCTTATTAAATTCCATAAAAAAACTCCTAAATCCTAACTTCTACCTGATCACTTAATTTAAAATGTTTCTCTGCCTCTTCAGCAATGTATCCACCAATTGCCAATGAAGCTGTAGCAGCTGGAGAAGGTGCATTTAACACATGAATCGAGTTTCCGTGGTATTCGATACGGAAATCATCACGCGTATCGCCATCTTGTCTCAACAACAATGCTCTCACTCCTGCCCTACCCGGTTTGATATCATCCATTGTCAAATCTGGAATCAAAACTTGTAAGGTTTTTAAGAATAATTTTTTAGAAAAAGCTCTACGGTATTCGTCAATGCCATATTTCATGTTTTTGAAGAATAATTTCCAAGTTCCTCCATAAGTTAAAGCATCCCATGTATCTCTAAACGAAAAATCTGTTTTCCCGTAACCTTCTCGCTTAAATGTAAACACAGCATTTGGTCCACATTCAATGTCGCCATTAGTCATACGCGTAAAGTGTACCCCTAAAAATGGGAATTGAGGATCTGGAACAGGATAAATTAAGTTTTTTACTTTATGTTTGGCTTCGTCTGTCAACTCGTAGTAATCTCCGCGGAAACCAACTACTTTTTCTTTCAAGTCAACTCCGTCTTTTTTCGCTAAACGATCTGCTTGCAAACCAGCGCAAAAAACAACATAATTCGCTTCAACCGTGTTTTTATTTGTGGTGATTATGGAATGTCCGTCTTTCTTTTCGATGTCAGTCACTTCATGTTCAAGCATCAATTTACTGTTTGGGTTTTTCGCCAACGCCAGTTCCACCATTTTTTCAGTTGCACCTCGAAAATCGATAATTCCAGTACAAGGAACCCAAATTCCGGCGATTCCTCTTACATGTGGTTCAATTTCACGAATTTCTTCAGCCGTAATTTTTTTAATTCCCTCAATATTATTGGCAATTCCGTTATTGAAAATCTTGTCCATATAAGGCAATTCACTTTCTTTTGTTGCCACAACAACTTTTCCACAAACATCATGCGCAATTCCATGTTCTTTAGCAAAAGCAACCAATTCATGACGACCTTCAACACAATTTTTGGCTTTCAAGGAACCCGGTGTGTAGTACAATCCCGAGTGAATTACCCCAGAATTATGTCCCGTTTGGTGATCAGCCAATAACTTTTCTTTCTCAATCAAAACCAAGTTTAAATTCGGATATTTGATTTGTAATTTATATAAAGTTGCTGCTCCAACGATTCCACCACCAATAATTGCTACGTCGTATCTCATGTTTGATTTATTTTGTGCAAAGGTAATAAGAAAACAAAATTTATCTCGATTTTTTTCGCCAAAATGTAACTCTTTGGCACAATATTCGTTTCAAAAGAAAACAACATTCACTTAATTATGAAATTTACCGTTTTTTCTTTCTTCTTGATTCTAAGTTTGAGTTCATTTGCTCAAAAAATGCCAGAGGTAGAAATTTCAGGTGTTGGAACATATCCAAATCCTTTTAATCAAGAATTATTTGTACAACACGCCAAAGAAGAAGACAACGATAAAATTCAAAAAATGGAAATTTATACTGAATCTGGAAATTTGGTTTTGTCTGTAAATCACAGCAATGTGGTGGAAAC
>JBKCGI010000014.1:0-19812 GCA_046303515.1 Flavobacteriia bacterium
CATTCTGTTCAAACTCTAAGAAATATAAAAAGAATGAGGCTATTTCTATGTGTGAATATATCTGCTGATTATTTAGCCACATACGTGCTCTCATTCTTTCTCACTTTTACACTAAAATAATAATTTTACAAACATAGGAGAAACATAGTTTATCTTTCTAAAATAAAACAAGATAATTGCCAAAAAGTAAGATAAGAAAAGAGAGAAAAGCAGAAATTTAAAAACAAAATGTAATCGAAAATTTATTTCAAAAAGCCAACATTTCGTTTCATCCCATCCAATTTTGTCCGTTTTATGGGACTGTTTTTTGCCAAAACCTTAAATTGTTCTTCTTTTAAATCTAACCAATCTTCTCGTGTTAAATTGATTAATTCCGCATTCAGTTTAAACTCTCCAATTTGTGTTGGTTTTGAAAAACGATTCCAAGGACAAACATCCTGACAAATATCGCAACCAAAGGCCCAAGAATTCATTTTGTTGTCAAATTCTTTTGGAATCAATTCATCCTTTAATTCGATAGTTAAATATGAAATACATTTCGAGCCATCAACTGTGTACGCTGTGTCTAAAGCTCCTGTCGGACAAGCATCCATACACTTGGTACATGTTCCGCAATAATCTTTAATTGGTCCGTCTGTTATTAATTCTAAATCCAAAATCAATTCAGCAATAAAGAAAAAAGAACCATTTTTGGGATGTATCAAATTTCCATTTTTACCAATCCAACCCAAACCACTTTTTTTCGCCCAAACTTTGTCCATCACGGGAGCAGAATCCACGAAAGAGCGACCATTCACTTCACCTATTTCTTCTTGAATACGAATATAAAATTGTCGGAGTTTAGCTTTGATTACTTCATGGTAATCATTTCCGTATGCATATTTAGAAATCTTGGGTAAATTTTCGGACTGCAATTCATTTGGGAAATAATTCAATAACAAAGAAACAACAGATTTTGAACCCTCAACCAGCAATCTAGTGTCTAGTCGCTTATCAAAATGATTTTCCATGTAAGACATCTTGCCTTGAAATCCATTTTGAAGCCAATTTTCAAGCCGTGGAGCTTCTTCTTCCAAAAAACCACTCATAGATATACCACAGAACTGAAAACCTAAATCTGAGGCAATTTTTTTGATGAGGGCGGTATTTTTATGTTTTGTTTGCAAAAAGCTCTATTTTTAAGTAAAGTTGTGACGTATCGTGATACGTCCATACTTTATATCAAAAAAATGAATATCATATTTCTAAAATAAACCTCCTTGCACAAAACCTAAATCTCTTCCAAGATGTTTATAGGCTTTTTCGGTTACTTTTCTCCCGCGTGAAGTACGCATCAAAAAGCCTTCCTGAATTAAAAAAGGTTCATATACTTCTTCTAAAGTTCCTGCGTTTTCACCAATAGCAGTTGCAATAGTTGTTAAACCAACAGGTCCACCTCCAAATTTATCAATGATGGCTTTCAAAATACGGTTATCCATTTCGTCTAATCCATAGGTGTCAACATTCAAAGCTTCTAAGGCAATGTTGGTAATCTTGTTTTCGATGGTCCCGTCTCCCTTAATTTGTGCAAAATCTCTTACTCTTCGCAACAATGCATTGGCAATTCGGGGAGTTCCTCTACTTCTACTTGCAATTTGGTAGGCAGCTTCTTCCGTAATTGGAATATTTAACAAATCGGAAGAACGTTCAACAATGGATGTTAAAGTTTTGGCATCGTAATATTGCAAACGAGAATTGATTCCAAAACGAGCTCTAAGTGGAGAAGTTAACAATCCTGAACGAGTTGTTGCACCAATTAAAGTAAAGGGATTTAAGGCAATTTGAATTGTACGTGCATTTGGTCCGCTGTCAATCAAAATATCGATTACATAATCTTCCATTGCGGAATACAGATATTCTTCAATAACCGGACTCAAACGATGAATTTCATCAATAAATAATACATCGCCTTTATCCAAATTAGTTAACAAACCAGCTAAATCTCCAGGTTTATCTAAAACTGGACCACTCGTGATCTTGATTCCAACTCCTAATTCGTTGGCTATGATGTTAGCTAAGGTTGTCTTTCCTAAACCGGGAGGTCCGTGTAATAATACATGATCTAAAGGCTCACCACGTTGCGTGGCAGCTTGAACAAAGATTTCTAAATTTTCAACTACCTTTTCTTGACCAGCGAAATCTAACAATTTCTTAGGGCGCAAAACTTTGTCGTAGTCTTTCTCTCCGCTTTCTTCTACCTCTTTTCTATAATCAAATGATTCTTCTTCCACAGGAAAACTTTTTTCAAAGATACAAAAAAAATAGGGGCATAATAATTACGCCCCTATCTAATATAAATTTTTATATTCTAGTGTCCTTCTTCTTCACCTTCTTTCAAAGGAACGATTTGAGAAACCCAATCCTCTTCGTATCCTGGTTTAGAATAATCGTAAGGCCATCTGTGAACTTCAGGAAGTTCTCCTGGCCAGTTACCATGAATATGCTCAACTGGAGTTGTCCATTCTAAAGTATTAGATTTCCATGGGTTTTCAACCGCTTTTGGTCCTCTATAGATACTGTAGAATAAGTTAAAGATAAAGAATCCTTGACCAATTGCAGCAATAATTGCGAAAACAGTAATGATTACATTTAAGTCCATCATGATATCTAGAGTTGGTTGATCAAATTCACCGTACACTGAATAATCATAGTATCTTCTTGGTGCTCCTGCAATACCTACAAAGTGCATTGGGAAGAAAACCCCGTAAGCTCCAATGATAGTTACCCAGAAGTGAGCATAACCTAAACGTGTATTTAACATTCTACCATACATTTTTGGGAACCAGTGATAAACACCAGCAAACATACCGAATACAGCAGACATACCCATTACAACGTGGAAGTGAGCAACAACGAAGTAAGTATCATGCACAGCAATATCTAAAGCTGAATCGGCTAAGATAATACCTGTAACACCACCAGTAATGAAAGTTGAAACCAATCCGATAGCAAATAACATCGCTGGAGTTAAAATTAAACTACCTCTCCATAAAGTTGTTAGGTAGTTAAATACCTTCACAGCAGATGGAATTGCAATTAATAAAGTTGTAAATACGAAAACACTACCAATAAAAGGATTCATTCCAGTAATAAACATATGGTGACCCCAAACAATAAACGATAGGAAACCAATAGCTAAAATAGAACCAATCATCGCTCGGTAACCAAAGATCGGTTTACGAGAGTTAGTTGCAATAATTTCAGATGATAAACCTAAAGCTGGTAATAATACGATGTAAACCTCAGGGTGACCCAAGAACCAAAATAAATGTTGGAATAACAATGGTGAACCTCCGTGGTTATCTAACATTTCACCACCAACAATGATATCCGATAAGTAGAAACTTGTTCCTGCAGACCTATCCATCAACAACAATAAAGCAGCCGATAATAAAACTGGGAAAGATAACACTCCTAAAACTGCCGTTACCAAGAAAGCCCAAACTGTCAATGGTAAACGTGTCATTTTCATTCCTTTTGTTCTAAGGTTTAAAACGGTCACAATGTAGTTCAAAGATCCTAACAAAGAAGATGCAATGAAAATAGCCATAGAAACTAACCATAAAGTCATACCCATACCAGAACCTTCAATTGCTTGAGGTAAAGCTGATAACGGAGGATAAATTGTCCAACCTGCCATTGCTGGTCCTGTCTCGATAAACAAAGAAACAAGCATGATCAAAGATGACAAAAAGAACATCCAATATGACAACATGTTTAAGAAACCAGATGCCATATCACGAGCACCAATTTGAAATGGTATCAATAAGTTAGAGAAAGTACCTGATAAACCTCCCGTTAACAAGAAGAAAACCATGATGGTACCGTGTATTGTAACCAAACCAAGGTACATATTTTCTTTCAAAATTCCACCTGGAGCCCAAGTTTCACCTAAGAACATAGATAAAAAGTCAGAACTTTCACCTGGCCAAGCCAATTGAATTCTAAACAAAATTGACAATAACATAGCCACAATACCCATGAACACAGCAGTCATTAAGTACTGCTTACTGATCATTTTGTGGTCCATACTAAAAATGTACTTCGATACAAAGCCTTCCTCATGATGATCGTGGTGATCATGTGCTCCGTGATGTCCGTGTGCTTCGTGTGCTAAAGCTCCCATTTATTTTTGTTTATTTAAGATTAATATTTATTTACTAGCCATTTTCAATGTATCTGCAGGTGCAGCTCCTTCAGCTGGTACTTCTGCAGCTGGCGCTGGTGCAGCCAAAAATACATCTTTAAATGTTTGTTTTTCTTTTGATTTCAACCAAGCTTTATATTGAGCAGGCGTATCAACAACAACAATCATTTTCATTTTGTAAT
Source organism: Flavobacteriia bacterium (assembly GCA_046303515.1). Taxonomy (GTDB): domain Bacteria; phylum Bacteroidota; class Bacteroidia; order Flavobacteriales_D; family Crocinitomicaceae; genus M2408. Next base: position 4,369 of record JBKCGI010000014.1, read on the forward strand.
GAGCACTTCCGCAAATTTTATTACACATTAAAACGTAATTAAATTTAGGATTATTGTTTTTCTCTCTCATTTGAGCAGTAGTATACTTAGGATTCATTTTCAAACGAGTTGTCAATCCAGGTACAGTATTCATCTGAGCCCTAAAGTGCGGAAAATACGCAGAGTGAATTACATCTTTTGCTCTAAAAGTTAATTCATAATCTTTATTTACACATAAATGCAAAGTATCTTTTTGAATGATATCATCATAAGCATGTGCATCTTTTTTCTTATTGTATCGTGCTTTCATTTGAATTAACATTCTTACTAAACGCGTTTTACGATCTAAATCATTAACCATTTTTTCTCTATCTTCAGGAATAAAGATATTTTTTGGGTTATTTAATTTTTCCTCCAATTGTTTAATACCCATTATTGAACCGTCAGCTTTACCAACTTGCATCAACATGATTGCAGAATCCAAAGATTCAGAAGTCATTAAACCTAACTCATTTTCTTGAGTAGTTAATTTATAGTCAAAACCACCCAAAATGTTGTTAGTACCTGCATAACGAGCTGTCCAATCAAATTGTTTTGAAAATAACTCAATTTTAATTGCCTCTTTTTTAGAATCAGCAGTAACATCATTCCATGTCTTCAAACCTAAGATAATAATTACAGCTAAAACAATTGCTGGAACAACTGTCCAAAGTAATTCTAATTTATTATCGTGCGGAAAGAAATAGGCTTTTACACCAGGTTTTCTAACATATTTAAATGTAAAGTAAAACAATAATGAATTTGTAAAAAAGAAAACTATAATGATGATGATTAAATTCAAATTCAATAACCAATCAGTAGTTTCACCATGCACAGATGCAGCAACTCCTCTACCGGTCCAACCGTATTTCATCATTAACCAGATAAAACCACCAAACATGATAAACATGAATAAAAGCATCATATTCCCATTTAAACGGTTATCTCTATTTGAAATATCTTCTTCTCTTCTATTTCTTAGTTTTGAAGAAAGTTCGTAAACTCTAACAAGCTGAGCTAAGGCAACAACTCCTAAAACGATTACGATTAATGTGATTAATTTAAAACTCATTTTAACTTAATATATGAATGAATACTTTGCTTATTAAATATCGTGGTGAATACTTTCATCCAAGAATGGGTGATTTTTAACTGTCAATGGTGCCTTAGTCAAGTTCTTCAAGATAACTCTTAAGAAAAGTCCTAAAGTCAAGATCATCATCCCAATCTCCATAAATCCGATGAAAGCATTTTGTCCCATAGAACCGGCCATAATCATCAAATAAACATCAACCCAATGACCAAAAAGAACTATAACACCAACAAATGTCAATACCCCAGCATGTCTTTTAGCATCTCTAGACATTAACAATAACATAGGGAATGCAAAATTTATTAAGAACATACCAAAGTATAAAAACTTAAAGTGCTCAATTCTAGTTAAGTGATAAGTTGTCTCTTCAGGAATATTTGCATACCAAATCAACATGAACTGTGAAAACCATAGGTAAGACCATAAGAAAGAAGTAGCAAAAGTCCATTTACCAATATCGTGAATATGACTTTCGTTAACATTTGGTAAATAACCTTGCTTTTTCAAGTACAATGTCAAAGTAACCAATACAATCATAGTTGAACACCACATTCCTGCAAAGATATACCATCCGAATAAGGTAGAAAACCAGTGAACGTCAACAGACATAATCCAGTCCCAAGCAGAAGTTGAACTAAATACCGCAAAGAAAACTAAAAACAAAGCAGCTTTTTTATAATTTTTAAAGTGAATATCTGTTCCACCAACTTCATCCTCTAAACGAGATCTGTTTTTGAAACCTCTCCAAAAGATAAAATAAGTAGCTAAATAAACAATTGTTCTAATCCAAAAGAACATTTTATTTAAATAAGCATGCTTTCCTTCAATGATAGGATCATAATGATGATTTCCTGGAGTGTAGGTATCAGCGTCCATCCAAATGTAAATGTGTGCACCGTCCATTAAAGTAATTAGCAATAATGTAACAATCATCAGGATAATTCCAACTGGTAAATAACCCATAATTGCTTCAATAACTCTTTTTACAGACGCATACCAACCTGTTTCAGTAGCATATTGCAAGGCTAAGAAAAACAAAGCCCCTAAACCAATTGCAAAGAAAAAGAAACTATTGATTAACATGTTACCTAAAACACGTTGTCCAAGGTGATGACCATGATTGTGGTTCATCTCCATAAAAATACCGATTCCCGTAAAGAGCAAACCTACTGCCATCAAGACAATTGTGAAAAGATTTGCTTTTTTTGTAATTTTAAATTCCATTGTTCTATCGTTTCTAATTATTTAACTGGTACTGCTGGTTTTGCCTTAGTAGTATCGCTAGCTGCAACAACTAAAGCTGCTGTACCATCTGCATTAAACTTCCCGTAATCAGCATTTTGAAATTTACGAATATAGTGAACCAAAGTCCAAATTTCTTTTTTGTTCAATAGAGATGCATGTGAACCCATTGCTCCTTTACCATAATAAATGGAATAAAACATTTGACCATCACCTAAACTAACTCTGTCTGCATAATTTGGAACACCAGAATAAGCTCCACTAACAACCATTGGGCCATTACCGTCACCCTTTTCACCATGACAATGCATACATTGTGCAGCGAATAATTCTTTACCAGTTTTAAACATAGCATCACTATTTGCAGCTGTAAGCAATAATGGATTCTTATCCATTGCCGCTTGATTGTACTCATAATCAGGTTCAGTATTTTTTGTAAATTCCCAACCAAATAAACCATGAGTTGAAGCAAATGCTGGAGATGCTAATCTGTGGTAAGGTAACATCAACATTACTTCAGCTTTATCTGTACCATAAAAAGGTATCGTATTGCTTGGAGGTGTTAAAGCTGATTGCTTTAAAGAAACATCTGGATTCAAACGTCCTCTTAATTCACCATAATCAACATACGGTTCAATTGCTGGAGAACGATACATATCTGGCATGTATTCTAAACCAGCGCTATCAGGATTGCTTGTACAAGAACCGATTACGATACCTGTTGCAACAATCATTGACACCCTTCCTACTATTTTAAATATTTTATTCATCTTTTAGATAAATTATCAATTTCCGTATTACGGATTATTTAACTTCTTTTTGATCTATTTCAATTACTCCAGTTGATTTTAACAAATCCTGAATTTCGTCAGCTGAAAATTGTGAATTCTGCGACATTCTCAATTCCATAACAAACTTATCATCTGTTGTTCTTGGATCTGGATTTGATGCTGGAATACCTGGCAAAGTTTTATTTCTTAACAAATAAGTTATCGCCATACCGTGCGCAGCACACAAAACTGTAAACTCGAAAGTTACCGGAATAAAAGCTAAAATATTATCTAAGTAAGTAAAGTTAGGCTTACCCCCAAAGTTAATATTCCAATCTGTTATCATGAAATACCTCATTCCGATTGTAGCTAACATCGTACCTGTAATACCATATAAGAAAGCCATAATTCCCAATCGTGTGTTTTTTACACCTATAATTGGATCTATACCGTGAATTGGAAACGGAGAAAATACTTCCGCAACTTTAATTCCTTTTGCAACCAATTTCTTTGCGCCATCTTTTAGCACATCGTCATCGTCGTACATTGCATATATAATCTTTTCTGCCATGATATTTATTAATGATGATTAGAATTATCGTGATGAGTATCAGGTAAGTTTTTTTGGTATTCACCTGAAGATTTTAGGATTGTTTTCAACTCAGCGATTGGTAATACTGGGAAGAAACGAGCAAACAATAAAAAGAATACAAAGAAGATTCCTATTGTTCCAATATACACACCAATATCAATGTGACTTGGGTAGTGCATAGACCAAGAAGATGGCAAGTAATCTCTGTGGATTGAAGAAACGATAATTACATAACGCTCAAACCACATACCAATATTTACAACAATTGAAATAAAGAAAGTAAAATATAAACTTCTTCTTAAAGGACGAATCCACATCAATTGAGGAGAGATTACGTTACAAGTCATCATTGACCAATATGCCCACCAGTAAGGTCCTGTTGCACGGTTGAAGAAAGCATACGCTTCATATTCAACTCCAGAATACCATGAAATAAATAACTCAGTAATATAAGCTGTACCAACAATTGATCCAGTAACCATGATTACAATGTTCATGTATTCAACGTGTCTTGTATGTATGTATGCTTCTAAGCGCATTGCTTTACGCATAACCAACATCAATGTTTGTACCATCGCAAAACCTGAGAATACCGCACCAGCAACGAAGTATGGAGGGAAAATCGTAGTATGCCATCCTGGAATAACTGAAGTAGCAAAGTCAAATGATACAATCGAGTGAACCGAGAATACCAAAGGAGTTGCAACACCAGCTAAAACTAAAGATACTAATTCAAAACGGTTCCATTGTTTAGCTCTACCAGACCATCCGAAAGATAAGATGGAATACATTTTCTTAGGTATAGGTCTTTTTACTCTATCTCTTAAAGTTGCAAAATCAGGAATCAAACCAATGTACCAGAAAACTAATGATACAGAAAGGTAAGTTGAAATTGCAAATACGTCCCAAAGTAATGGAGAGTTAAAGTTAACCCATAAAGATCCAAATTGATTTGGTAAAGGGAATACCCAGTATCCTAACCATAATCGACCCATGTGAATTAAAGGGAAAGTTCCAGCCATAAATACCGCGAAGATTGTCATCGCTTCAGCAGAACGGTTAATCGCCATTCTCCATTTTTGTCTGAAAAGTAACAATACAGCAGAAATTAATGTTCCCGCGTGACCAATACCTACCCACCAAACGAAGTTAGTAATATCCCAAGCCCATCCAATGGTTTTGTTCAATCCCCAAACACCAATACCTGTTCCTAAAAGGTACATGATACAACCAATTCCGTAAAGTCCGATAATCAATGCTATCGCAAACAAAACGTACCATTGTCTTGGTGCCTTATCCTCGATTGGTTTACAAACGTCCTCAGTAATCTGATGGTACGTTTTGTGACCTAATATAAGAGGTTCTCTAATTGCTGATTCCTTATGCATTACAAGCTATTTTATTTCGATTAATGATGAGCTTTATTTTCTTTATGTTCTTTTCCATGAGCTGCGCCATGAGTTGCTGCCTCTGCTTTGATTAAATCATTAAGCATTGGGTTTTTCTCATTACGAATTTTCATTTTGTACCAAACATTTGGTTTAACACCAACTTCTTCTAAAGCTTGGTAAGCACGTTTATCATTTGCGCTTGCTCTAACCATAGATTTCAAGTCATTGTAATCACCAACTGTGATAGCATTTGTAGGACAAACCTCAGCACAAGCTGTAGTAACGTCTCCATCAACTACTGGTCTTGACTCTTTCTTAGCAACTAATTTTCCAGCTTGGATTTTTTGTACACAGAAAGAACATTTCTCCATAACCCCACGAGTTCTAACGGTAACGTCTGGATTTAAAACCATACGACCTAAATCATCTTGAGCAGGGTTAACTTGAGTGAATTTTTTGTAAGATGGGTAATTAAACCAGTTAAAACGACGTACTTTGTAAGGACAGTTGTTTGCACAATATCTTGTACCAATACATCTGTTGTAAGCCATTTGGTTTAAACCTTCATTACTATGATTTGTTGCAGCCACAGGACACACAGTCTCACAAGGAGCGTGATTACAGTGGTGACACATCATTGGCATGTGAATTACTTTTGGATTTTCAGCAGCAATTTCAGCTTTTGCATAATCAAAAGTATCTTTATCTTTACGTAAACCGATTGTTGCTTCTTCTTCAGATGCGAAATATCTATCGATACGTAACCAGTGCATTTCACGACCTCTTCTTACTTCGTCTTTACCAACAACAGGAACGTTATTTTCAGACTGACAAGCAACTAAACAAGATCCACAACCAATACAAGAAGACAAATCAATTGTCATTCCCCAACGGTGTCCAATTTTATCTACTGGATGAGCATCCCATAAATCAAATTCATCCATTGGAGCAGAAACGTGATTACCTTCTGCATCTAATTTCTGTAATGTGTATGCTGGATTGTATGCTTCTTTATCGTTTGTTTTGTATACGTCTAATGAAGTTTCACGAACGATAGAACGACGAGCCATTACCGTATGGTGAATTTGTGTAGCAGCAATAGGATACATTTCACCATCTACTTTTTTCATTGAACCTGAACAAGTGTAGCTGTATGTTCCATTCTCCATGCAAACCATTTTGAATGCATTTTGACCGATAGCTTTTCTATTTCCTTTTTCGTCAGTATCGTGACCTCCGTATTCTTTTGTTTGGAATGCTGCAGAACCAATGTTTTCATTGTTTGCGCCTCTACCGTAACCTAAAGCAATACCAACTGTTCCTGGTGCTTGACCTGGGGAAGGATAAACTGGAAGTTTCATTTCAACACCACAGAAAGTTACAGAAGCAACATTTAAACCATTTTCTTGGTCAAAAGTTGTTGCATAAGAACCTTTCATTTCTGTCGGGTTCATTGTGATGTAGTTATCCCAAGTAACTTTAGAAATTGGATCTGGTAACTCTTGTAACCAAGGGTTGTTTGCTTGAGTACCAATTCCGATACCAGCCTTTTGGTATAAAATAACTTCTAAACCTTTTCCTGCACCAACTTGAGAAGCTAAACCAGAAAGTGAAGCAGCATTAAAAGTTGGGTTTGAAGGCGCAACAACAGGCATATCAGAAGATGAATTGTGAACCATCATATTCCAATAAACTGCTGCGTCAGTATATTCTGTTTGCAATGGAAAACCAAAAGTTGTCCAATTGTTTTTAATCAAATCATAAGCAACTTTAGAATCTTTTCCACCTCTTGAAGCTTTACCTCCCCAAACTAGGAAAGATTCAGTAGCATGAGCAGTGTTATGTAAAGGTCTAATTGTTGGTTGCGCAATTGCGTAATGATTCATTTTTGGATTAAAATCATTCCAAGCTTCTAAAGAATGGTGATCTGGAGCAACATACTTACATAAGCTTGCAGTTTCATCAGCATAGGCAGCTAAAGAAACAGTTAAACCAATATTTTTAAGTGCTTTACCAAATTTATCACCGTTAGCTAAGGTATAAACTGGATTTACTCCGTAAAAAATAACAGCTCCTGGATTTTTACCAGCAACAACATCCGCAACAAACTTATTCATTTTTGCATCTTGCGAAGCAAACATGTTAATTGGATTGTTTACGTTTATAGTTTTAGAATAAGATCCTAAAACCGAGTTTAATTTATTTGCTAAAATTTGAACTGCTTTGTTATTTGAACCAGCAACAACAATTGACTCACCTTTCGATTTCATCAATTCTGCAGCAGCCATATCAGCAACTTTAGTAGCCTCAGGACTCAATTTAGTATTTACTCCTGTATTTACACCAAACTTAGCTAATAAATAAGCTAAAACATTTGCTTCTTCAGAAGGTTTAATCATCCCTCTGTAGTCTGCATTTGAACCAGAGATTGACATAATTGTCTCAAATTGGAAATGTTTAGACATCCAATCATTATCTGGCATTCTTGTTTGAGCGTATTGTGTTTGGTATTCATTTGACAACAACCAAGTTCCTAAGAAATCTGCACCAACAGAAACAATCGTTTTTGCTTTAGAGAAATCATAATCAGGAATAATACCATCATTTGTTGGTACATTTCCAATTGTTAAACCAAAAGATTCTTTATTTGCAGCACGCATACCAGCATAAGAAACTGCATCGTATTGAATATGGTCGAATGCCATTCCTGCAACATCACCACCATTTACATGCATTTTAAACATATCGATAGCAGCTTGCGTTGAAGGAGAAATAATTGTATTGGATACCAAAACAACTTTTCCTTTTTTAGCAATTACATCATTTAACTTTGATTTGATATCACCATCGACATCTGACCAATTTTTTGTTTTACCTCCAATTGTTGGATTCATCAAACGAGCTGAATCGTATAAAGGTAAAACTGAAGCAATAATTTGCGGATTTGTAGCACCTTTCGTAAATCCAAAGTCTTTATTTCCTTTAATAAAGATCGGACGACCTTCACGTGTTTTAACCAAAATACTTGCATAAGATACACCATCATAATAAGTTGATGCATACCATGTTGGCATACCTGGAGTTACGTTTTCAGGTTTATTTACGTAAGGAATTGCCTTAACAACTGGCGCTTCACAAGCGGCAACAGTAGCAGCGGCAACACTAAATCCTAAGAATTTTAAAAAATCTCTTCTTCCTGTTGAACTTTCTTTTAAATTATCATCTGAAAGAAATTCGTCAACTGACATGGATTGAGGAAATTCTTGGTCTCTTTGTTGCAAGAACTCAGGAGTTTCTTTTAATTCTTCAAGACCTTTCCAATATTTTCTATTCATTTCCATATGCTTTTAAGCCTTCTCTGTAATTATTAATAGTGACAATTAGTAGTGACATTTAGCACATTCCCAACCACCTAATTCTTTTACTGTTACTTTTCCGTCTTCCAAATATTTACTGTATAATTTTTTATCATTATTCAATAAACGTCTGTGAATTTCATTGTAGTAACCATCAACAGCATCACCTTTCATTTTGGTATTGATTGGACCTTCAGTAATAGCTTTTTCGCCATGACATTCGATACACCATCCCATTGTTAAAGTTGGTCTAGTTAAAACAACGTTGCCTTCAATTTTATTCAATTCAGAAACTGGTTGCACTTGAGCAGTTTCTTTTTGTTTTGTCATATCACCGTGACATTGCTTACAATCAACTCCACCAACAACGACGTGTTGAGAGTGATTAAAATAAACGTGATCAGGTAAAACGTGAACTTTATTCCACTTGATTGGAGTAGATTTTCCAGTATAAGAACCAGCACCTTCAGTTGACCAACCTGCAGCAGCGTAAATTTTAGCAATTTGCTCTTGCTGAGCAGGTGTACGTCCATTTACTTGCTTGTGACAGTTCATACAAACATTCACTGTTGGTAAACCTGCAGATTTTGATTTTGTAACTGAGTTATGACAATACTTACAATCAATCCCGTTAACTCCAGTATGAATGTCATGAGGGAATGCGATTGGTTGTGATGGATGATAATCTTCCACGACACCAATTTCACCTAGACCTTGAAAACCAGCTACTATTAATGCAACCGCGGTAATTAAAATACCAACACCCACATAACGTTTGTTTTTCCAATGCCAAGCTCTTAACTCTTGCCCATAAGTTTGTGCTTCAACTTCACCGCTCTCATCTTCGTTTACAGCTGATTTTAACTGACGACGAACACCAGAAACAGCAGCGATAATGATTGCAAAAATCAAAGCTAACATTACCCAAACCCACGTTGAACTTCCTTCTTCTTCAGTTTCTTCAACACCTGTTGCAGCACCGTCTGTTGTTCCACCATCAGCTGGAGCAGCAGCAGGATCTGGCTGAGCATCCACCCAATCAAATATTGCTGTGATTTCTTCTGCTTTCAATTCAGGAAAAACCTGCATCGCTGTAGGAGCCCATGTTGAAACTGTTTGCGCGTAAGGATCTGAAGCAGCAGCAGCTTGCCAGTTATTTACCCATTGATTAATAGAACCGTCTTTAGCTCCGCCATCAGCCCATTTTTTACGAACTTCAAACAATTTTGGACCAGTTCCATTTTTGTGAGGTTGGTGACAAGTAGCACATTTTGCTTTGAAAAGTGCTTCACCTTGCGCATTTGCGTTAAAAGTTCCAGTCAACAACAATACCGTCGTTGCACTGAAACACCAGGTTTTTATACTTCTAAACATCTGATTTATAGATATCTTCATTTAAAATCTTTTTTGTCTTATGTCCTAAAAACACTTTATGACGGTGACAAATTTAATATATCAAATAAATTAAATGACATTTTTGTGACAAATTTCTACAAAAGTTTATTAATTTAGAATGTTTCTAAATAAATGTTAAATTTGTGAATAAGTCGTATCATTTGTTTATAAGATATGTTAAATTTATAATTTGCTCATTTGCAAAAATTTAATGCGCCTCTAACCAATTCTTAGCACATTTTGCTTCAACTTGCATCGGAACAACTAAGTCAATTGCTTGCTCCATAGCGTTCACAACTAATTTCTGCATTAATTCAACTTCGGAATTCTCCACTTCAAAAACCAACTCATCATGCACTTGCAGTAACAATCTTGATTTCACATTAGCTACTTGCATTGCTTTGTCCACTTCTATCATTGCTAATTTGATTATATCTGCTGCAGAACCTTGAATTGGAGCATTAACTGCATTTCTTTCTGCGAAACCTCTGACAATTGCATTTGCGGAGTTAATATCACTTAAATATCTACGACGTTTCATGATCGTTTCTACATAACCTAATTCTCTGGCATCATTGACAACTTTATCCATATAGGTTTTAATTGTTCCGAATTGCTCAAAATAAGCATCAATAATTCCCTTGGCTTCTGTTCTTGAAATACCAAGGTTTTGTGCTAAACCAAAAGCAGATTGCCCATAAATAATTCCAAAGTTGACAGCTTTAGCAGCACTTCTTTGTTCCCGACTAACCTCATCAATTGGAATATGATACACATTTGCGGCAGTTGCAGCGTGAATATCTTTCCCTTCCTGAAAAGCTTGAATCATATTAGGGTCATTACTCAAGGCTGCAATAATTCTTAATTCGATTTGAGAATAATCGGCAGCCATCAACTGATAATTTTCATTTTTAGCAATGAAGGCTTTTCGAATTTCTTTTCCTTTATTTGTTCGAATAGGAATATTCTGCAAATTTGGATTATTAGAACTCAAACGACCCGTTGCTGTGACTGTTTGCATAAAATGCGAATGCACACGACCATCTTTTAAAATCAACAAAGGAAGAGGATCAACATATGTACTTTTTAGTTTTTTACATTGACGGTACTCTAAAATCAAATTGATAATCGGATGATCATTTTTATATTGTTCTAAAGCATCCTCTGAAGTTTGATATTGACCAGTTTTGGTTTTTTTGGCTTTAGCAGAAATTTTCATCACATCGAATAAAACTTCGCCTAATTGTTTTGGAGAATCTAAATTGAAATCCATACCCGCCAATTCTTTCACTTGCGTTTCCAAAGATTTGGATTCTTCCTCTAATTGTTTTGAAAAATTATTTAAATGTGGAATATCAATAGCGATTCCTGCACGTTCCATCTTGGCAAGAACTTTCACCAAAGGCATTTCCATGTTATAAAACAAGTCCTTTAAATGTTCCTTCTGGATTTCTGGTTCAAACAATTTTTTCAATTGAAAGGTAATATCTGCATCTTCGGCAGCGTAATCAACAATCTCTTTTGGATCTAAATCACGCATATTGCCTTGATTTTTGCCTTTTTTACCTAAAAGAGTTTCAATTGAAATCGGTTTATAGTTTAGATAATATTCACTCAAAAAGTCCATTCCTTGCTTTGATTCAGGTTGAATTAAATAATGCGCAACCATGGTGTCAAACAAAGGACCTTTTACTTCTAAATCATAATTTTTCAGAACTTGCAAATCATATTTAATGTTGTGAGCAATTTTTTCAATTGTTTCATTTTCAAAAAATGGACGGAACTGATCTACAATTGCTTGACTTTCTTTTTGATCTTCGGGACAAACTACATAATATCCTTCTTTTTCCTTAAAAGAGAAAGCAATTCCAACCAATTCAGCCTCCAAAGCTTCGATATTTGTTGTTTCAGTATCAAAACAAACTTCTTTTTGCTCTAACAATAATTTCAACAAATGTGCTCGTTCTTCAGCAGTATCAACTAGGTGATATTTCGCTTTTTCAGTTGCTAAAGTTTTATAGGTTCTGGTTTCAATTGGTGTTTGTTCTTCGATTAAACTTTGTGAACCAAATAAATCCAATTGACTATCGTCTTTTTTTGCGGTGCCTGAAGCAGAAACAACAATTTCTTCACCAATTACTCTTTTCGCTAAATTTCTAAATTCCAATTCGGTAAAAATATCGCGAATTTTATCTGCATCCGGTGGACACATAATTAAAGCTTCAGGGTCAAAAACAACATCAACATCCGTAATGATTGTCGCTAACATTTTTGACAAAATCCCTTGATCAGCGAAATTGATGACGTTTTCTTGTTGTTTTCCTTTTAATTCATGCGCATTAGCAATTAAATTCTCAACTGAACCGTATTTTTGAATCAATAACTTAGAAGTTTTTTCACCAATACCAGGAATTCCAGGAATGTTATCGGCAGCATCTCCCCATAAACCTAAAATATCAATTACTTTAATTGGGTCATCAACCTCAAATTTTTCACAAACTTCAGCTACTCCTAATACCGAAGCAGGATCTCCTCCTCTACCCGGTTTATAAATAAATGATTTTTCAGTAACCAATTGACCGAAATCTTTATCAGGAGTCATCATATACGTATAATAACCTTCTTTTTCCGCGATTTTTGCCAAAGTTCCGATTACATCATCCGCTTCATAACCTTCTTTCATCAAAATTGGAATATTGAAAGCTTCAATGATTCGTTTGATTGGTTCAATCATGGCACGCAAATCTTCAGGCATTTCTTGACGATGCGCTTTGTAGGCCGCAAAATCTTCCGTACGATTAGATGCACCACCTGGAGGATCAAAAACTACTGCCAAATGTGTTGGCTCTTCTTTTTTTATTACATCAATTAAGGCATTCGTAAAACCAAAGGCAGCAGATGTATTTTGTCCTTTTGAATTGACACGTGGATTCTTTGCAAATGCAAAATAGGCTCTATATATAAGTGCAAAAGCATCTAAGAGGAATAATTTTTTTTCGTGTTGTGGTGTTAACATATGATACTAGTTATTAGTTTTTAGTTAGGAGTTATCACTTCGGTAAGCTCAGTGAGCAGAATTACATATTTAAATTTAATTTTAGAAGGGATAAAAATAAGTAAAAATTCTTATTTTTGAAAAATGAATGTGTTCATAGGGATTTTTGGCTTTATTTATAAATTATACATCGCTCTTGTATTTATTATAAGTATGTTGCTTTATTATCTCCCTATTTTAATACTAAAGCAAAAAGAAAGTACAAAAAAAGCAACTTTCAAATTCTTTTTGATGTGGAGTTGGACTGTTAGAATATTTGCTTTTGTTCACGTGAAATTTATTCGAAAAGTTGCTCTCCCAAAAGGTCCATATATTATTATAAGTAATCATGCTTCCTATTTTGATATCTTTTTGATGTATTCAATTTTCCCACAACATGAATTTTTGTTTTTAGGGAAATCTGAAATTCTCAATTATCCATTAGTGAAAACATTTTTCAAGGATCTAAACATTCCTGTATACCGCAAGGATCGATTGAAAGCAGCGAAGTCATTTGTCACGGCGAAAAAATCAGTTTCAAATGGTTGGTCTTTGGTAATTTTCCCTGAAGGAGGAATTCCTGATGACAATTTACCGAACATGAAAGAATTCAAAGACGGCGCATTCAAATTGGCAAAAGCAGCAAACGTTCCCTTGGTTCCGGTGAGTTTTTTAAATAATTACAAATTATTTTCCGACCCAGATAAATTATTAGGCGAAGCGCATCCAGGAATAAGTAAAGTTTACCAACACGACATCATTTACCCTGATAAAATCGAACATTTATCGGTAGATGAATTAAAAGAACACTGTTTTAATTTGATTGCATCAAAATTGTGACCATGAAAAAATCCTCTTTATTTGCTTTTGCATTTATATCACTTTGTTTTCAAAAATCTGAAGACATTGATACGCTTATTCAAAAAGAATACAATAAAATTGAATTTGTTTCTGAGCAATTGAAAGAGAATTTGGCTTATTTGAAAACGAATGAATCGACTGATAAATCAATTATTCATATTGGAGATTCGCATGTACAGATTGGAAGTTTATATCAAGGAATAAAAGAAACCTTAAAAAGCAAAAACATTAATATTAACGAAGGTTGGTTTTACCCAGCTGGTTTGCAAAAAGATTATTATCACCCGTTTTTCAATGTGACGAATCAAAGCAATCCTTTTATCGTTGAAAGTATCAAGGCGAAAGAACCACAATTTGAAGTTGGAATTACTGGTAGAACTTTTAGAATGAGTGCCGAAAAAAATGTGATTTCATGCAGTAGTATTCGCTCGATAAACACAATTGAATTCTTGCATAAAAACATCGAAGAAATAAAAATCGTTTTTGGTAAACGTTTGCGTTTTAACTGCAAAGCACAAGTAGAAACGAAAGAAATTTCACAAGAATATGCCGTAACTTCCATCACATTTAAAAAACCAACAAGCGATTTTAAATTAACCTTTGAAAACAAAACAGAAAAATTAACTGAATTTTACGCTGTACGTGTAAATCATTTAGATGCTGACGTTTCCTATTCCAATTTTGGTGTATCTGGTTCCACTTACAAAGATTTTTTGAGCTCTGCACTTTGGCAAAAACAATTGACAGCCTTAAAACCAACGATTATTTTCATCACATTAGGCACAAACGACAGCTATGTAAAAAACTTGGACACCCTAAAGTTTAAAACTGATTTAGAAAATTTTACGCAAACAGTGAAAACTTTATTACCACGAACAACTTGTGTTTTCATGTCGGCGCCCGATACCAAATTTAAACAAAACTATCCACCGAGTTTAGCCTTTGTGAATCGTACAATTTACGAACACTGCAAATCCAATAATCTTGCTTTTTGGAATTGGAATGCTGTTATGGGTGGTTACGATTCGATGCAAAAATGGGAAAACAATAAATTTTCGTCAGGCGATTGGTTGCATTTTTCATCTTTTGGATACCAGACTTTTGGAAAATATTTTGTTGAGGCGCTGTTCGATGTCAAGTAAAATTCTAAAAAACTAAAAATGGAACTCTTAACACTTTTTAGTTTTTGTTTTCTTGCTGCAACAATTTTACCGCTTAGTTCGGAAATCATTTTTATATATACGATTCAAAACAGTACGTATCCATTTTACGTTCTACTCTTAGTTGCTAGTTTAGGTAACATTATAGGAGGACTAACAAATTATTTCTTGGGTTATTTCAGTAACAAACTTTTTAAGCCAAAAACAGAGGGAAAAGCATTTCGTTTTGCACAAAAATATGGTTACATTTCGGCATTTTTCTCCTGGATTCCATTTATTGGAGATCCAATGTTGGTGGCACTAGGATTTTTAAAAGCACCGTTTTGGAAAGTCTTTTTTTTGATGAGTATGGGGAAGGTAATGCGCTATGGGGTGCTGTGGTACTTTAGGTATTAAAACACATAGATTCTGTGTTAATATCCAAATAAAATATTATTTTTTTTATTTTTGTTTTTCAAAACAGCCAAGAGCTAGTTTCTAAGAGGGAGTAACCATTGTTTGTTGCTCTCTCTTCTTTTTTTCATAATCTTTT
>JBKCGI010000015.1:0-4657 GCA_046303515.1 Flavobacteriia bacterium
AAAGTAGTAATGGGTACAACTGAAATTACCGCTTTCGATTTCTTATTGAAAGGAGGGGTGTTCCTTATTCCAATTGCACTTTTATTGTTTTATACAATTTATCTTTCCGTAGAGAAATTTCTTTATATCAGAAGAAATGCAAAATTTGATAAAAATTTATTGAATGATATCACGGCAAGTATGAATGAAGGAAATTTAAGTAACGCCTTGACAATTGTTTCAAGAGATAAAACAGCTTTTGGTGAAATCGTTAAAGAAGGAATTGAAACAATTGGAAAACCAATTTCTGAAATTGAATCAAACATGGACAAAGTAACCAATATCGAAGTTGGTAAAATGGAAAAAGGTTTAGGTCACTTGGGTTTAATTGCCGGTATCGCTCCAACATTAGGATTTATCGGAACAATTTCTGGTGTAATTAAAATTTTCTATAACATTTCGATTTCAGAAAATGTTAGTATTGGTAACATTTCTGGAGGTTTATACGAGAAAATGATTTCCAGTGGTTCAGGTTTGGTTGTTGGTATTATTGCTTTCTCTGTTTACCATATTTTAAACGGAAAAATTGATGGATTTGTTTTGAATGTTCAAAAAGTGAATCTAAAATTTATAAATTTAATTCAAAGACCTAATAATGGCAATAAAACGAAATAAACGATTTCATGCAGAGGTTGCAACATCAGCTTTAAGTGATATTATGTTCTTTTTGCTTTTGTTCTTCTTGATTATTTCAACATTAGCAAATCCAAATGTCATCAAGATGGATTTGCCAAAACCTGCTGAAAAAATCGATCCTGTAAATGATAAAGTGATTCCAACAGTGGTTATTTCTGAGGAAAACACCTATTATATTTTACCTAGTGAAAAAGAAACTGATTTGCGACCATTAGATCAAATCAAAGATAAATTGGTTTCTGAAGTGCAAAATTCTGGTCAAATGAAGTTGAAGATTGCTGGTGATAAAAAAGCAAGCTACGATGCTGTTTTTCAGGTTTTAGCTTTGGCTGAATCAAATGGATGGACACCTTCATTGGCATACGCAAAATAAAAGATTATGGCTACAATAGAAGTTGAGGGAATGAATAAAAAAGATAGTTTTTTTGGTGTCTTTTTTTCACTTGCTTTTTTTGGATTATTAATGCTCTGGTTGACTTTTATTACAATAAGTCAAATTAACGAGGAACCGCTAGAGGATATAATTGAAATTGAAAAAACGCCTGATCAAATAACAATGCATGAATTTGAAACTAGCGAAAAGCAAGGTGGAGGATCTGGAACTCCTACAGATGCGCCGTATCAAAAAGAGTATACTCCTCAAGCAGAACAAACCATTCGCGACCCAAATTCAACTTCTACAAATACGGCTATTCAAGGTCAAAGTAATCATACGAATACAAATAAAAGTACAGACAATCAGGCCTCCACAAATAATCCTGATACAGATTTGAAATTCAATTCTGGGGGGACAGGCGGTGGAAATAACGGCGGAAAAGGTAAAGGTTTCGGAAACGATGAAGGAAATGGCTCTGGTCCTGGAAAAGGTGAAGGAAAGGCTCCTCGAATTCGATTGAATGATCCAAACAATGCTAATATTTCCTCCAATATCTCTTGTAAAGTTTCACTAAAATTGACTGTGAATGCAGAAGGTGATGTGATTAGAGCGGAGAATATTGTTGCAAAAACAACAACAACGAATCAGTCTGTCATTAGTCAGTTAATTGCCAATGTTAAAGATCAAGTTAAATACAATAAAGTTAGTGGTTCTAGTACTGAAGTTGTTTATTTGACTGTGAGTATTTCTGCAAAATAGTGACTTACAAAGAATCGATTTCTTGGTTATTTAATCAGTTTCCAGCCTACCAAAATGTTGGAGTTGCAGCTTACAAGCCTGATTTAGATAATGTTTTAGCCTTATGCAAGTATTTTAAGGTAGATTATTCTAAATTAAAATTTATTCATGTTGCTGGAACAAATGGAAAAGGTTCTACTTCAAACTATTTAGCCTCAATTTTACAAGAATCTGGAACAAAAACGGGCTTATTTACTTCTCCTCATATTTTAGATTTCAGAGAACGAATTCGTGTCAACGGTGAAATGATTTCTGAGCAAAAAGTACTTGAATTTTGTAAGTTAATTCAGACTACAAATTTTGACATCAAGCCTTCTTTTTTTGAAATCACCTGGGTATTAGCTTTAATTCAATTTATCGAGTCTGATTGTGATATTTGTGTGATTGAGACAGGTTTAGGTGGAAGATTAGATGCGACGAATATTATCAATCCAATTTTGAGTGTCATTACAAATATTGGCTTGGATCATACAGCTATTTTAGGAAATACCTTAGCTGAGATTGCATTCGAAAAGGCTGGAATTATTAAAAGAGCTATTCCTGTGGTTTTGGGTGAAAAAAATCAGGAAACAAAGGCTGTTTTTGGATCGAAGGCGCTAGAAATGCAAACTGAAATTTACTTTTCAGAAGATTTTAAGTTCGAAAATACTTTTTTCCCATTAGAAAGCTATTTGGCACAAAATGAAAAAACGGTGCGTGCATCTATTGCCATCCTAAATAAGATAGGATTTAATGTTTCGGAAGAAAATATCCTAAGTGGATTGAAAAATGTTTACCTGAATACTGGCTTTTATGGTCGTTTTCAGCAAATTCAAGAGAAACCAAAGATAATTTTAGACGCAGCTCACAATAAACATGGAATCGAAATGCTCCTAAAAAGTATTTCAAAACTGAAATGTGATAAATTACATATCATTTACGGAGCAAGTAACGATAAAAATCTTGAGGAAATAGTAGCTTTATTTCCATCGGAGGCACAGTTGTATTTGACTTCTTTTTCAAATATGAGGTCATTTTCTTATCAAGAACTGATGGCTTTTCAATTGGACAATAAGAAAATTCAGAAAATTTATCCAACTATTCATGAAGCTTTCATCGAAGTGCAAACTTCTGTAAATGAAAATGATATGCTTTTAATTACAGGGAGTTTCTTTTTGTTGAGTGATTTTTTTGCATTTTTTTCTGAAAAAGACTTGTTAAAATAAAATTAATGTCTATATTTGCACTCGCTAATGAGAAATCAAAAGCAATTGAAATAAAATTTGGGGGATTAGCTCAGCTGGTTCAGAGCACCTGCCTTACAAGCAGGGGGTCACTGGTTCGAACCCAGTATTCCCCACAACAAAATCAAGGGTTTTAGACTGAAAAGTTTAAAACCCTTTTTTATTTGCACAAAATTTGCACAAAAAAATCATAAAAATCGATAAATATCTTTTTCTGTAATTTATTTGATTTTCCTACTAAAGTTTAATACACTCTCTATACTCTTCCCATACTTAAACCATACATCAGGTATAAGGTAAATCAAGGTTTTATCTAATTT
This sequence comes from Flavobacteriia bacterium, assembly GCA_046303515.1. Taxonomy (GTDB): domain Bacteria; phylum Bacteroidota; class Bacteroidia; order Flavobacteriales_D; family Crocinitomicaceae; genus M2408. The sequence goes on from JBKCGI010000015.1 coordinate 3,393, forward strand.
TTTCAGGACTTATTAGTTTTTCTTGATGCTTATAGGTTTTCATAGTCTTATGTCTTTTAATGTGCTTTAAAAATCATTTTACTTTGTTCTTATAAATTTTAAAAAGAAAGAAAATGGCACGTCAAAACGGCTTAATTAAGATTAAAGGAACATTGGATAATGTTACCTTTTACAAGACCAAAGATGGGGATTTGGCAAAAATGAAAACTTCTGTTGATAAAGACAGAATAGCAAACGACCCTGCTTTTCAAAGAACTCGTGAAAATGGAGCTGAATTTGGTTCTTCTGCAACATCGGGAAAACTAACTCGTGATGCGTTGAGACCAATTGCATTAAATGCGACTGATCCAAGAGCAGTTTCGAGAATGACAAAGTTAATGACACAAATCAAGAATTTGGATTTAACTTCTGTACGTGGTTCAAGAAATGTTGGTGTTGCGATGGCTACCGCACCTGCAAAAGCATTGTTAAAAGGCTTTGAATTTAATAAGGAAGCACTTTTAAGCAGCATTCTTTACAAACCTTGGGCTTTGAATACAACAACTGGAGTAATTACAATTACTGGTGTTGTTCCAATCAATGATATTGTTTTTCCAGAGGGTGCAACTCATGTAAGTTTTACAGGTTCTTATGCAAATATCAATTTTGCAACAGGAGTTACTGATGTGAAATTAACAAACGTGCAAAACGTTTTAATTTCGGGAACTGCTAGTACTGTAACTTTGACACCTACTGCCGTGCCAGCGGGAACAGGTGCGAAAGTTTACTTACTGAAAATTGAGTTTTTCCAATTGGTCAATGGTGTACAATATTCGCTGAAGAATGGAGCCTACAATGCTTTGAAAGTAATTGATGTAATCTAAGAAGCCATGAAAAACGAATGTAAGTTAGCAAATTGGGATTTGAAGTTTAAATCCAAAAAGAAACCACGTTTTAAACCTGGTTCTGACCTTACTGATAAAGTGAACAAAATTGATGTTGAAATTCAGCAGGGAGAAAGTGAAACTTCAAAAGAGTTAGATTTTAAAATGGGAGTTGAGCAAAGCGAAAACGACCGTTTAGAAATTGCTTTGAAAAAGAAATTACGTTTTAAGGCTGGTGCAGATTTAACTGAAAAAGTGAATCGAATGATTGTTGAAGAAGATGAAACTTTTGATGCAGATTCTTCAGAATCAAATTTGAGAGTTAATCTTGAAGAAAACTTAAACGAAAAGTTGGAAATTTCTTGTAAAAAGAAAATCAAATTCAAAGCTGGTGCTGAATTA
>JBKCGI010000016.1:0-16012 GCA_046303515.1 Flavobacteriia bacterium
GACTTGCATGTGTTAGGCCTGCCGCTAGCGTTCATCCTGAGCCAGGATCAAACTCTCCGTTGTAAAAACTTTGAATTTGTTGTTGAGCTCAGTCTTTGTTTAATTCGTTACGCTGTTTCCTTATTTCCTAATATTTTCAAAGAACTTTTTTTGTTTAGACAATAAGTCGTTAAACTTAAAACTAAAAGACTTTTGTTAATCGTTACTAACTCGTCTTGCTTTTATTTTTTAAACCTCATCTCGTTCGCTAAGGGGTTGCAAAGGTAAACACTTTTTTTTAATCTGCAAGCTTTTTAGAAAAAAAATTTAAACTTTTTTATTTTTCTACTTTTCTTTTCAACACTTACTTTTTGAAAACGTTTTCTCAAATGCGAGTGCAAAGGTACTCAGTCTTTTTTAATATGCAAGCGTTTTATTAAGTTTTTTTAAAGAAAATGTTAAATATTCGATGAAAGTGGTGTTTTATTCGTTGGATTGCTGAAAAAAGATTAAATTGAGTTAACAATGATATGTAAGGTAACTAAAGAGATAGTCGTTACATTTATATACATACTATAATAGGTGCATTTTACATGTTTCAAAAAACAAGAGGAAAAGATTAGATATCAATGGGGATTTGCACCTAAATATATTATTTAAACACATAGTAACAGTAGTTTATTAATTACAACATCGGTTTTATTCTCGCGCTTTGTATTATATGGTACAAGTGGAAAAGGAGAAACGAGTAATTATAGAAAGAAAATATAGGACGCATTGACTTTGTCAATACTTTTATATGAACCACTGAAAAGCTTACTTCGACAAGCTCAGCAACCTTTGTTTAATATAATAGATCGGATTAATTTCTGGAAGTTAAAACAATTTAAACAGACTTACTTCGATAGGCTTACTTCGACTGGCTCAGTAACCATTATAAAACAAACTCTATACATTATTAATAATTGGAAATCCTATTTCAGTTTTTGTTCGCGGAAAATTTTCAATAACCACGGTAAAAGGAAAATCAATAATAAGGTTGCGCCCATCATTAAATAAAAGTTGAGCATAAAGAAAGATGCTTTATCATCGTATTGATCCCAAAGTGAAGCAATCACTCCACTCAATTTATTTCCGATTGAAGTAGAAATGAACCAGGCTCCCATCAATAATGCCGTTAATCTGGCTGGGGCTAATTTCGAAACCATGGACAAACCGATGGGCGATAAACATAATTCTCCAACTGTCACAACTCCGTATGCTGCGAAGAACCACCAATAACTCGTTTTTACATCTCCATTTCCGGAAGAATTTGCTGCGGCAACCATTACTAAACATGATAAACCTGTAATAAAAAGCCCTAAAACAAATTTTACTGGAATATTCGGCTCCTTCCCTCTGTGACGTAAAAATCTAAATATACCAACAACCAAAGGAGTTAAAACAATCACCCAAAATGGATTTACCGATTGAAAGATATTGGTGTTGAAAACAGAAACTAATTCATTATTTTTTCTTGGCTTTTTATCATTCTTAAAATAGGACGGATATTGAATTGCAGTTTTTCCCTCCACTTTTCGGTAATGTTTGTCCAAAACCTGAATGGAATCAGCGGATTGTTTATAGCGAATAGTATCCGCAAGTTTCATACTTTTTAAACCAGACTCAATTGAATGAGGAACTTCTCTATCTGTATAGTTATTTGCCCATGTATTCAGTACAGTTCCATTTTGTTTGAAAATTGCCCAAAATGGAATCACGGCTAAACAAACAACTAAGATTGCACTTACAACCCTTCTTTCTGATTTTGGAGAAGAAAACAACACATAACCGAAAAAGAAAATCACTGGAATACAAGCAAACAAGAACGCATCCGTCACATCATCTTTTACTAAAAAAGAATTTGGATTGGAATCTGAAGGAACTCCATTGATAAAATAACCAATAACTGCAAAAATTACAGCTGGCACTACAACTATCGCTAAATCTATCCACCAAGGTTTTTCTCCTGGAATGGCAACTTTTTTGACATCGCCTTCTGAATAATGTTTGTTTCCCATTAAAAAAACTACAATTCCAATAAACATTCCAACTCCTGCACCAATAAAAGCTACTGAATAGCCGTACATATTAATCAAAACCGCTGAAACGATGTTACAAACAAAGGCTCCAATATTGATTCCCATATAAAACAAATTGTAACCTTCATCTTTTTGGGCGATAAACTTTGGATTATTGTATAAATTCCCTAAAAGTGTTGAAATATTTGGTTTAAACAATCCGTTACCACAAATGACCAAAACCATTCCTGTGTATAACATTGAAAAACTATGAATTCCCATCAGGCAATAACCCACTCCCATCAATACACCACCGATAATAATCGGTAAACGATAACCCAATACTCTATCTGCTAATAAACCGCCAATAAAAGGAGTGAAAAATACCAAAGCGATAAATGTACCATATAAACTTGCAGATTCAGCTTCCGACATTTCGAAACCTTGGTTGGCGTCCTTTAAATAAAGTGTGAAAATTCCAATCATTAAATAATAACCGAAACGTTCCCACATTTCTGAAAGGAATAAATAAGGAAGTGCTTGAGGATGTTTTCTTTCTTTAGACATTGTGTTGGATTATTGGATTATTAGATCGTTGTATTATTGATTTGGTAAATTCTATTTCAAATAAAGCCTGAACGACGAATCGGACAGGCTTTCAATTTAATAACAATTTATATTTTATCTTATTCCATTCATCATTTTCATTAAGAATTTACTTAATATAAATAATATAACTGAAGCTATACCAGCCATGAAAACAAATAACATAAAGAAATCATACAATGTTGTTATTTTAAACCCTAAAAAAGATTTTGAATTGTCTAATTTCTCCTTAAAAACGATCTTTGTGATGTTATTTTTAGCATCTAAATCTTTAATATCAGCAAAAGCCAAGGTAGCAACAGGTATTATTTTTTGACCATTAATTTCAGCAGCTTCTTGAGAGTTAAATTGTTCAGGAATTAATTTTATTGTATTTTCTTTTTCTATCTTCTTAATAGATTCTATAGAAACAACATCTTCTGGATATAAAGCACTCAAAGTACCTGCAAATTTATTTGCAGTTGCAGTACTTAAGAACCAAACTCCCATTAAAAGAGAAGCAAATTTGATAGGAGCTAATTTATTAACCATTGACAAACCAATTGGCGATAAACAAAGTTCACCGAATGTATGGATTGTATATAAACTAACTAACCACATCATACTAACTTTAACTCCTGGTTCGATACCTTTAACCCCAACAGCAATTACTGCATAACCAACTGCTAACAATAAAAGACCGATAGCTTGCTTGTAAGGAGAACTTGGTTCCATTTTTCTTTTTCCTAAAAATCCCCAAATCGCAACAAAAATTGGAGCACACAAAACAATTGCAACAGCATTAACACTTTGAAAAGCACTTGCAGGTATTTCTTCAATATTTAAATAACCGGTTGAAGTAGAATTACTCCAAAGGTAAAACAAGCCAACGACAGCACCAATCATAAAAGTGTAAATCATTAATGCCATTGGCCAACCCTTAGAATTAAACCAAGCTTTATAAACTTTATAAGCAAAGAAAACTGAAACCAAGGATAAAATTATCGAAACAATTAACAATGTTGTACTTGAAATTTTTAAAAATACAAATCTATCAGTTTGTTCATCTGCAAAATATGTTAACGATGCTCCTGCTTGCTCAAAGGCTGCCCAAAAAAAGATTACAAAGAAAGCAACGATATAAATCACCCAAATTCTCTGTTTTTCTATTTTGGAAAGACTAGGGTCAGAAATAATAAAACCAGGAGCAGCAATAGTCAATGAAAAAATGAAAGAACCTATAATATCACCATCAAGTAAAAAATAGAAACCACCAAGTAAAACTAACCAAATTGCAACCCAAGTCAATATCATTTTAGTTGACATTTTAACCTCTGGTACATCACTTTCAATTTTACGCTCTGGTTTACCACCAATTGGCAATCCTTCAGGTGAAACAATATAATGATTTTTCATGGCAACAAAAAGTAAAACACTAACAATCATACCAATACATGCTAGCAAGAATCCCCATTTAAAATCAGCAGGATTTCCAGTTTCACCTACTGCTCCACAAAGTAAAGGTGCAATAAAAGCGCCCAAATTGATACCCATGTAAAAAATTGTGAATGCCGAATCTACCCTTTTATCTCCCTGTGGGTATAATTGCCCAACCATTGTTGAAATATTTGGCTTAAAAAATCCGTTTCCAAAAATTAAAAAGCCTAAACCTGTAAACATAAGAGTAGTTGAAAGACTAGGTTCCGTAAAAAAACTTCCAGCCAAAAACATCATAAATTGTCCAAAAGCCATCAAAAGGCCACCAATGACAATTGATTTACGATTCCCCCAATATCTATCTGCAACGTAACCACCAATGAGAGGTGTTAAATAAACTAAACCAGTATAACTACCATAAATTTGAGAACCGGTTTCTTTATCAAATAAAAGAGCTTTACCCAAAAACAAAAGAAACAATGCTCTCATACCATAGTATGAAAATCTTTCCCACATTTCAGTTGCAAACAATACATATAATCCTTGAGGATGTTTTTGTGAAGTGTTATTTTCCATTGTAATATTTAATTTTAAGTCGTGAAAATAGAAATAAAAATTAGAATAGCTTACCTTTGTTTACAAAAAATTAAAAATGCTTTACAATTTTCACACTCATTTTAGAAAAAATGAAGGAACTGAAATATTAAATTATGAAGATGACTTGAAAATGTTTGAATCATATTTCTCTATTGGTATTCATCCTAAAGATTCTGAGAACGAAGAATTTAATATTGAACTTTTGCAGCATGCAAACTGTGTAGCGCTAGGTGAAATTGGACTTGATAAAATAATTTCTATTCCACTAGAGCAACAAATCAAAATTTTTAAAAAGCAAATTATACTATCTGAAAAATATAAACTTCCTGTAATTATGCATTGTGTGAAGGCATGGAATGAAGTTTTAGCTACGAAAAAAGAACTAAAGCCAAAACAAAAATGGATTTTTCATGGATTTAGCAAAACAAGTTTAATTGATGATGTTTTGAAAAATGATTTGTTTATTGGAATTGGTACACGTATTTTATTTGATGAAAAATTGCAAGAATGCTTGGCAAAAATTCCGCTTGATAAAATCCTTCTGGAAACTGACGCTGACGAAAAAAATTCAATATTATGCGTTTATGAAAAAGTAGCACTAATAAAAAACATATCTTTGCAGGCTTTAGAAAATCAGATTGAAGAAAATTTTAAATCGATTTTCAATAAAATTATTTGAAGTAAGAAAAAATGGCAAAATGGTTGGAACGTTCTGAACTTTTGATAGGAACAGAAGGAAGAGAAAAATTGGAAAAAGCGCACGTTTTAATTGTGGGTTTAGGCGGTATTGGTTCTTTCGCAGGCGAATTTATAGCGCGCGCTGGTGTTGGGAAAATCACCTTAATAGATGGAGATTGTTTTGATGAAACAAATAAAAATCGTCAGTTGACAGCTTTGGATTCAACGATTGGAAAAAATAAAGCGGTTGTTTTGGCTGAAAGAATTCGAGAAATAAATCCAACTGTTGAGTTAAATGTGATTCAGGAATTTGTGGAACCAAATCGTGTTTGGGAAATCTTGAAGGAACAAAAACCTGACTATGTGATGGACTGCATCGATTCGGTAAGTCCAAAAATTGAATGGATTGTAGCTTGCATTCGTTTTAAAATTAAATTGGTTTCTCACATGGGAGCTGGAGGAAAAATGGATCCATCGAAAATGCAAGTTACTAGTTTAGAAAAAGCTTACAATTGCAAATTGGCTTTGCAAATAAAAAAACGTTTGAAGAAAAAGGATATTACTTTCAAAAAAGTGAGAGCTGTATTTTCATCTGAAATTCAAGACAAGTCTTCTTTAAAATTGACTGATGGAACTAATTATAAAAAGTCTTTTTATGGAACAATTTCCTATATGCCTGCACTTTTTGGTTTGATGGGAGCTGCGGAAGTGATTCAATATATTTTGAAGAAGGATTAAAAAATATTTAAATCAAATATTCCTTTTTCACATAAATCTTTCATTTTGGAGATTTTTTTGGCATGATTTTCAATTTTATTATCAAGAGTGCTTCGCTCTTATGTATTTTAAAGGACAAAAATACACGCCAAAAAACCTGCAATTGATTCTCATTGCAACGGATTTCATCCGTTGCTTCAAAGTTCGATGCCTTCAGCATCATTTTTAATACATTTACAACGATAAAAGCAAAAAACCTCGATTCCAAAAATGAAATCGAGGTTTTTTTATGAATTAGGTATTTTATTTCAAAAATGTAATCAAATAATAAATTCCTGCTGCTAATAAGGCACTCACTGGAATCGTTAAAATCCAAGCCCAAAGCAAGTTGATTGTAACTCCCCAACGCACAGCACTTAGTCGCTTGGTGGCACCAACCCCAATTATCGAGCCGGTTATGGTATGCGTAGTTGAAACTGGAATTCCTAAATTGGAAACGGTAAACAAAGTTAATGCTCCAGCAGTTTCAGCACAAACACCTTCTAAAGGAGTCACTTTCGTGATTTTTGTACCCATCGTTTTCACAATTTTCCATCCTCCCATCAACGTTCCAAGGCCAATCATTAAGTAACAAGCAAAAGCAATCCATCCTGGCATCGTATGGGAATTCACTTTTGTTTTAATTTTATGACCATCTTTTAATTCTAAGGTTTTTGAGTCAACATAATCCGCAAAAAGTGCAGCTTCAGAATAAGTTGTATCTAATGTTTTTTTAGTAAAAATTAATTCATTAGATTCAGAATCATATAAATCTTTTCCTTTTAAATACACCTCTATCTTATCTTCTTTTTCATGCTTATCAGTAGTTGAGGAATATTCTGGTTTGAATTTCTCTTTTTTACCTTCTGCATTATCGAACTCGATCTGCATAACCTCAGTAATTTGTAAATCCTTTGGAATGTCACCTTGAATTTTACCATCACGATGCATATTCGCAAACACCATCAAAGCAGCACAAATAATACCCATTACTTTTTGTGAATCAGCTCCACCATGACCTAGAGAGAATGCAGCTGATGAAAGTAACTGTAATTTTTTATACATGTTAGATTCCTTCATTGCCGTTTGACGCTTTCCGTGCACCAATTGATACCAAGAGTAAACCACAATAAACAAAATCAGCATTCCAATCACAATCCACATCATAATTGGTTTTACATCCATGTATTCAACCATGTAATTCATCAAGTAAACGGTAATTCCTGAAAGAATTAAAATCCAAATCATTTTTCTCCAAAAATTACGTTGCATGGTAACTAAGGCAATAATAAAGGCAATAATACCACCAATAAATGGAGCAAGGAAAATAAATAAAACTACCTTTATGATTTCACCACCTTCAATAACTCCAAATCCTGCATGGGCAACAGCTGCACCAGCAAAACCACCAATTAAGGTATGAGAAGAAGAAGAAGGTAAGCCCAACCACCAAGTCAATAAATTCCAAAAAGTTGCTGCGATAAGTCCAGATAAAATTACCCAAAGATCAATCACAGAATTGTCAACTGTTTTTGCAACGGTATTTCCCACACTCATATCAAATACCCAAAAAGCCAAGACGTTAAAGGCTGCTGCCCAAACTACGGCTTGAAATGGGGAAAGAACTTTTGTAGAAACAACGGTTGCAATTGAATTTGCAGCATCATGAAAACCATTTACAAGGTCAAATAATAACGCAATTACAATAATAACTATTAATAATGTAAACATCTTTTAAAAAGATTAAATTTAAAATTAAGCGTATTTAACGACAATTGATTCGATTACGTTACCTGCATCCTCACATTTATCCGTTGCAGTTTCCATGAATTGATATATTTCACGTTTTTTAATCAATTCTTTCGCATCAATATCTGAATTGAATAATTTTTCGATACTTAAATCAAATATATCATCCGCCTGATTTTCAATACTGTTGATTTTAATCACACACTCAACAATTTTCTGTGTGTTTTTTAAATTTCTCAATTCTTTTACCGCAGCGTTTACAGCTAAAACAGCTTGTTGAATTGCGTCAGCCATTTTCAAAATACCTTGATCACTTGGGTCAACTTTATAGAAATTGATCTTTTTTGCTGTCGCATAAATATAATCTGCAATATCATCCAAAGAAGTAGCTAAGCTATGAATATCTTCTCTATCAAAAGGCGTTATGAAATTTCTACCTAATTCAACAAAGATTTGATGTGTTAATTCATCATTTTGATGTTCTAAATCTTCCATCTCTTTAATGGTTACTGCTCTCTTATTGAAATCAGCTTCGTTAACACAAACTACTAATTTCCCAGCAATAGCCTCCAAATTTTGACTTGCTTGTTCGAATAAAGAATAAAAGATTCTGTCTTTAGGTAAAAAGAATTTTAAAATATTTGCCATTTTGTTTATTTTTTAATGATGCTGCAAATTTAGAACAAGTTTCATTGCCAAAACTCACTCAATCAAAACTTAACGTTAAGATAACTTGACCCAATTCACAAAAGCAATTAAATAATTTATTTTCAATTGATTAAAGCCTAACAAAGACTGATTTTGTATTTGAACTAAAAAATCAATGTTAAGGAATTGTTAAGTAATTTAACATTAAGTTATCAATTACTTAAATTTAAATTAATATGAAAAAAACGATTTAGTTTTGCCAAAAAATTTAAATCAAATGAAAATAACATTAATTCTTGTTCTTTGTCTTTTTTCCTTAAGTGGCATTGCACAATCAGATTCTTTAAAAGCTAAATCTGAAAAAAAATGGTACGACAATATTTCTATTCGTGGATATGTCCAAACACGCTATAATCGCCTTCTGGAAACAAATCCAGATTTAAAATGTGAGCAATGTGACAAATCTTGGGGCGAAAATGGAGGTTTTTTTATACGTAGAAATCGAATTATTTTTTCAGGACAACTAAATGAAAGAGTTTACTTTTATATTCAACCAGATTTGGTATCAAGTGCTGGAACGACAAATCATATTGCACAAGTGAGAGATGCTTACATGGATATTGGAATTGATAAAAAAAGTGAATTTCGTTTTAGAATTGGTCAAAGTAAAGTGCCTTTTGGATTTGAGAACATGCAATCTAGTCAAAATAGGTTAGCACTTGATAGAAATGACGCATTAAATAGTGCTGTATCTAATGAACGTGACTTGGGTGTGTTTTTTTATTGGGCACCTAAAAATACTAGAACATTATTTAATGATTTAATAAAAGAAGGTTTAAAAGGTTCAGGTGACTATGGAGTTTTTGCCTTTGGTGCATACAATGGACAAACTGCAAATCAATCTGAGAAAAATAATACGCCCCATATTGTCAGCAGAATTACATACCCATTTAAAATTAAAAACCAAATCATCGAGCCAGGTATTATGGCGTACACAGGTCAATTTGTTTTGTTAAGCAACAGTGCTGGAGTGAAAAAAAATGAAGAATCAGAATATTTGGATCAACGAATTGGAGGTTCTTTAATAGTATACCCAAAACCATTTGGAATTCAAGCAGAATATAATATTGGTAAAGGACCAGAATTCAATAAATTTTCAGATTCAATTGAAGTTCAAAACCTAAAAGGTGGGTACGTTACATTAAATTACAAATTAGATATTAAAGGACAAAAATTGTATCCTTTCACAAGATATCAATATTACAATGGAGGGAAAAAACATGAATTAGACGCGCGTTCTTATCGAGTTCAAGAATTAGAAATAGGTATTGAATGGCTACCTGTTAAATATTTTGAATTAGTTGTAATGTACACTTTTTCAGAAAGAAGATTCGAAGATTTCGCAAAACAAGATAATTTTCAAAAAGGAAGGCTTTTAAGAATTCAAGCTCAATTGAATTTTTAAACAAAAATAATCTTTCAAAAAATCCATTCATCGAAAGGTGAATGGATTTTTTTATTGTTCAAATTTATAACCTATTCCTTTAATTGTTTTGATGTAATTATCGCCAATTTTCTCTCTTAATTTGCGCACATGGACATCAATAGTTCTGTCACCAACAACAATTTCAGTACCCCAAACAGTATCTAAAATTACATTTCGTTCAAAAACTGTATTAGGCTTTGTAGCCAATAATGCTAAAAGTTCAAATTCTTTTCTAGGTAATTGAATTTCTTTTCCGTCTTTGATTATCAAATATTTTTCTCTATCAATTACTAAGTGATTTCCTTCTGAAGTATTAATTTGTTTATTTTTCCTTCTCAAAAGTGCATTTAAACGAGAAACCAATACTTTTGGCTTAACAGGTTTTGCGATGTAATCATCAGCACCTGCGTCTAAACCTGCAATTTGAGAATAATCCTCTGCACGTGCAGTCAAAAAACAAATTAATGTTGACTTTAGAGATTCGATAGCACGGATATTTTCACAGACTTCAATACCGTCCATTTGAGGCATCATCACATCTAACAAAATCAAATCTGGTAAAAATTGTTTCGCTTTTTCAATCCCTATGATTCCATTTTCAGCGACTTCAACTTCAAATCCTTCCTTTAAAAGATTGTATTTTACAATCTCCAAAATATCTGGTTCGTCATCAATGATTAAAATTTTATTCATGCTTCAAAAGTTTCCACGAATATAAGAATTTTTGGGCAAATTAAGGATACTTTTTAGATCTAAAATATCTTAGGAGAAACCTGTAAAATAAATATTTCAAATTCATATACATTTTTTTATTATTAATCGAATAAAAAGCGATATTCCGCAAAAAGTTCATTTTTTTTCTTGCAGATATCAAAAAAGTACTTAAATTTGCATCAGTAGTAGTAGGTTAGGTTGATTAGTGTAACGAGAGTTTAGAACGCCAGTTTTAAGCTCTCGTTCATTTTTTAGGGGTATTGGTTTTTTTATTCATGTTCAATTCAAGTTTTTTTTGTAAACTTGAAAACTCAAATCAATCACAAATTTCATTTATATATGAAAGCGAAAATTTTACTAGCAGAAGACGATACAAATTTAGGATTTGTAATTGCTGACCAACTAAAAAGCGAAGGATTTCAAGTTACTTTAGCTTTGGATGGATCTGAGGCAATTCAAAAGTTTAATCAAGATAAATTTCACTTGTGCATTTTTGATGTCATGATGCCTAAAAAAGATGGATTTTCGTTGGCAAAAGATATTCGTAAAATTGATAAAGAAATTCCGATTTTATTTTTGACCGCAAAATCGATGACAGAAGATAAAGTGGAAGGATTCCAATCTGGGGGAGATGATTACCTAACTAAACCTTTCGATTTCCAAGAACTTATTCTAAGAATTAAATCCCTATTAAAACGCGTTAATATTCAAACTGAAGAACCTGAGGCAGCAATAGTAAAATTAGGTTCTTATTCTTTCGATACGGAAAATTACAAACTGATTCATGCAAATTTTGAAAAAACCTTAACAAAAAAGGAAGCTCAAATTTTAGTTTGTTTATGTAAATTTAAAAATCAAGTTGTTTCAAGAGAAATTGTCATGAATGCAGTTTGGGGTCAAGAAGACTATTTTATTGGAAGAAGTTTAGATGTTTTCATTACCAAATTGAGAAAATATTTTTCAGAAGATAGCTCGATTCAAATTTCAAATATTCACGGAATTGGATTTAAATTAGAAATTCTCTCTTAATTATAATATGACATATATTCTGCACCTAGAAACTGCAACCAAAGTTTGTTCAGTCGCTTTATCTTTAAATGGAAAATTAGTTCAATTGAAAGAAAGTTTTGACGAACAATATAGTCATGGTGAAAATTTGACGCTTTTTATCGAAGAAGTTCTCCAACTAGAGGGAATAGCAGCCAAAGACATAAGTGCAATTTCAATTTCTTCAGGACCAGGTTCCTACACAGGATTGAGAATAGGTGTTTCTGTAGCAAAAGGATTGTGTTACAGCTTAAATATTCCACTTATCGCAATTGATTCATTAACTTGCTTATTCGAATTAACGAAAATTAAATATTCAGATGCAACGATTGTTCCTATGATTGATGCGCGCAGAATGGAAGTTTTTTGTTCTGTTTTTCAAAACAACATCCAAACACAAGAAATCAAAGCGGAAGTTTTGGCTGAAGATTCATTTGAAGAATTAGAACCATTTGTCGTTTGCGGAGATGCATGTCAAAAGCTAGTACCTTTTTGGACAAATAGAAATGTTATTCTTGAAACTAATATTTTATCCTCAGCAAAAGGGCAAGTTCAATTGGCATTTCAAAAATACACCAATTCTGAGTTTGAAAATGTTGCTTATTTTGAGCCGTTTTACCTCAAGGATTTCGCAATGAAACAAAAAGTTAAGGAATAACTATCGACTTACGTTGAATCGTTTGAGCTGAAAAATAACCCAAACATTGTTTTCCGAAATTTGAATCAGGATTGGCAGGAACTGCACCACTAGTTCCACCTGAATTGACGCTTAAAGTATAGAAATATTTGAATGTAGTTTCATCTATACACATCATTTCTAAAGTTGCTGTATCACCTTTAGTGTATGCACCTCCAAAAATTGGCTCTAAAACTTCAACTCCATCATTAAATTGATCATTTTGTAAATAAATGCCATTGTATTTCGTAGCTCCATTATATAAATTAAAGCTATGATAATTTTTCACTGTAATTGGATCAATACGATTAGGAACTAAAAAATATGCCGATTGCGGTCCAAATGAAAACTCCTCAATCATAATGGAATCTAATGGAACTTCTGTTGGCATTGTACTTGAGGAGCTAAACGTCTTACCGTCAACATTAACAGTTATCGTATAGGTCCTACCTTCTACTCCCAAATAATTTGTGGTCTGATACGTTCCTGGTGATACCAAAACTAAATTCACCGAATTACCTAAATTATCAGAAATAGTAACTGTTGCATTATCAACTGTTGGGAAATTATTTGACTCATCAAAATTTAATGTTCTTGTAATTGTAACAGTCTGCGTTGTTGAATCTTTGTTCACAATTCCTTCAATCACATATTTTGGATCATCCGAATTCAAATCCAAATCAATTACTTTTTCACAAGAAGACTGAAAAAAAACTGCTGATAAAGCTAAAATAGAAATAACAATGTATGTTTTCATCTTTTATTTGAATTTAAAATTGTAGGTTATTGCAGGAATTATTTTGAATAAAGCTGTTTGAACGGCTTCAGTTTTACTTGGGTCATCGGCATTTTCTCTAAAAGCAATTGAATAAGCATTTTCACGACCATAGCAATTATAAACTGAAAAGTTCCAACTACTTTCATACTTTTCGGTATTTTTCCTGTACCAAGTTAAACCTAAATCTAGGCGATGATAATCTGGCATTCTAGAAGCATTTCTTTCCGTAAATGAAAACTGTGTTTGCCCGTTTACTTCATATTTTCCTGACGGAAAAGTAACAGCGTTTCCAGTATAAAAAACAAATAAGGCTGAAACTGATAATTTTTTATTGATATCATAAATTGCTACAACAGATAAATCGTGTGTTCTATCTTGTTTCGCATGATACCATTGAAAATCATTAATTCCCTCAACTTTTCGTTCAGTTTTAGATAAGGTATACGAAAACCAGCCTGTAAATTTTCCTTGTTTCTTTTTCAAAATCATCTCAACTCCATAGGCACGGCCAATTCCATAAAGCAATTCTCCTTCTAACAAATCATTTGCAGTAGTATTAGCACCATTTCGATAATCTATCTGATTTTGCAGAGTTTTATAATACGTTTCAATATTAAATTCGTATTTATTTTCCTTAAAATTCTTGAACCAACCTATTGCGATTTGATCAGAAATTTCTGGTTTGGTATTTAAGGAAGTTGACAACCAAACGTCGGTTGGAGATGCGGAAGTAGAATTTGAAACAACGTGAATATTTTGCACATTTCTCGCATAAGCAGCTTTGAAAGACGCTGTTTTGGAATAAACATAACTTAATGAAGCTCTTGGTTCAAGATTCCAATAGGTTTTATAAATATCATTTTTCTTAAAAAAACTAGTGTCAGAAACTTTCCCACTAGCATTATAAGAATAAACATTAGCTCCATTACCCAATAAAGAAAAAGAACTCATTCTAACACCATAATTTACAGTGAAATTTTCACTCAATGACCAATCATTCGAAACAAAAGCCGAGGACTCCAAAGATTTTGTTGGTACAAGTTTTACTGTACTTATTCCAGAATTTGAATTCGCTTTAATCTGACCAGGAGTAATAGCATGATGAATGGCATTTACACCAAATTTCACTTTATTTCTGGTGTTTGGATAATATTGAAATTCTTGTTTGATATTAAAATCTTGAATTTTTGAAAGAATATCAAAATCTACTGGTCCGCTTGAAATTGAGATATTATAATCATACGAACTAAAAATCAAAGATGTATTTGAAAATAATTTATCATTTACAATATGATTCCATCTCAAAGTACCTGTTGCATTTCCCCAATTGATACCAAAATTTTCACCTACACCTAAAACATCTCTACCAAAATATCCTGAAACAAATATCCTATCTTTCTTACTCAAGCGGTAGTTCAATTTAGCATTTAAGTCATAGAAATATAAGGTGTTTTCTTTAAACCTTTTTGTAGCTTTTAAAAAAACATCTGCATATGTTCTTCGACCAGTAATTAAAAATGAGGATTTATCTTTTACAATTGGACCTTCAATATTTAATCGTGAAGAAATCAAACCTAAACCACCACTAACATTATATCGCTTACTGTTTCCTTCATTCATTTTAATATCTAAAACTGAAGATAATCTTCCTCCAAAATTAGCGGGTTGATTTCCTTTATACAAGACTGCATCCTTGATTGCATCAGAATTAAATGTGGAGAAAAAACCAAGTAAATGCGATGCATTATAAACAGGAGCTTCATCTAATAAAATTAAATTTTGATCTGCTCCTCCTCCCCTTACAAAATAGCCAGCATTTCCTTCCCCAGCGCTTTTCACACCTGGCAAGAGCTGCATCGTTTTGATAATGTCCTTTTCTCCAAATAAAACAGGAATTTTTGCTATTTCTTTTGGGTCAATACGCTCAACTCCCATCGTAGCATCTTTGATATTAGCATCTTGTTTTTCGCCTGTAATTTTAACCTCTTTGATTTCTTGAACCACTTCACCTTTTGGACGTAATAATTGAAAGTCCAATTTCAAATTTTGATTTAAATCAATAGCTTGCTCCAAATTTTCAAAACCAACTGCTGTTATTACTAAGGTGTATTTACCCTCAGGAATTGTCAAGGAATAAAAACCATATTCATTGGTATAGGCACCTAAATTCTGACCTTTAACTTTGACGATGGCGTTGATTAATTCTTCACCTTTAGAAGCATCTTTGACAGCGCCACTTATTGTAAATTTATTTTGACTCCAAATTAAGCCAGAAGTGAAAATAAACAAACTAAGTATTATTAATTTCATGTATGTATTTTAAACCCAACAAAATTGCACATTATTTTGTTTTGGTAAATGTTAAAAATTCTAAACAAGGGATATAAACTGGTGAACTAGGCTGTTTCACCTTTCATTTTCTCAGCGTTTTCTGCCATTTTTAAAGCATCAATCATTTCTTGGATATCACCATTCATAAAAGAACTTAAGTTGTACATCGTTTTATTTATACGGTGATCGGTAATCCTTCCTTGAGGATAATTATACGTTCTAATCTTAGCTGAACGGTCACCTGAAGAAACTAATGTTTTACGATGAGCAGCTCTTTCTTCGTGCACACGATCTAATTCCTTTTGGTATAATCTCGAACGTAACACTGAAATAGCCATCGCTAAGTTTTTGTGTTGGGATCTTCCATCTTGACATTCCACAACAGTACCTGTTGGAATATGTGTTAAACGAATAGCAGACTCAGTTTTATTAATATGCTGACCTCCAGCACCAGATGCTCTAAAAGTATCTTTTCTAACATCACCCATATC
>JBKCGI010000017.1:0-22945 GCA_046303515.1 Flavobacteriia bacterium
GTAAATTACAAGAATTTGCTTCTTCAACTGATAACTTGGAAGAAGTTTTTGAAAACAGAGAACAAATCGAGATTTCTAAGTTTTACGAAAAATTGCCTAAAGCTGTTGCAATGGCGATGACAGAAATGTTACAAGACGAAATCTATATTCGTAACGTAGAAGAAAGATAATATTAAGATGAAAGGAAAACGCATCCTTCTAGGTATAACTGGAGGAATTGCAGCATATAAAATTGCGTTCCTCATTCGTTTATTAAAGAAAAAAGGGGCAGAAGTCAAATGTATAATGACTCCTGCCTCTTGTGATTTTATAAGTCCCCTAACACTTGCTACGCTTTCTGAAAATCCAGTTCACATTGAATTTTGGAACCAACAAAATGGACAGTGGACAAATCATGTAGATTTAGGGATTTGGCCAGATGTTTTTGTAATCGCTCCGTGCACTGCGAATACTTTAGCAAAAATGGCTCATGGCTATTGCGATAATTTATTAACAGCAACTTATCTTTCGGCAAAATGTCCCGTTTTTATTGCTCCAGCAATGGATTTGGATATGTATGCGCATCAAACCACAGAAGAGAATATTCACAAATTAGTTTCTTTTGGTAATCAGATAATTCCTGCTGAATTTGGTGAATTGGCAAGTGGTTTAGTAGGTCAAGGAAGAATGGCTGAACCTGAAACGATTGTGTCGCATTTAAATTCTTTTTTTGAGGAAAGTATAACATTTGAAGGTAAAACAATTCTAATAACTGCCGGTCCTACCTACGAAAAAATTGATCCCGTCCGTTTTATCGGAAATCATTCTTCAGGAAAAATGGGCTACAAAATTGCCGAATCTTTTTTAAAAAAAGGAGCGAAAGTAATCTTGATTTCTGGTCCAAGCAATGAAAAATTGAGTCATCACAATTTGACTTTAATATCGATTGAAAGTGCTTCTGAAATGTTAGCTGAAGTTCAAAAACATTGGAAAGATGCTAATGTTGGAGTTTTTGCGGCTGCGGTTGCAGATTATCGACCAAAAGATATTGCCCAACAAAAAATTAAAAAAAATGAGTCAGAAATGACTATAGAATTGGTCAAAAATCCTGATATTTTGTCTTGGGCTGGAGAAAATAAAGCAGCAAATCAAATTTTAGTAGGTTTTGCACTCGAAACCAATGATGCCATTGCGCACGCAAAATCAAAATTAGAGCGCAAAAACTTAGATTTAATTGTTGTGAATACGCTTGAAGATGAAGGGGCAGGATTTAAAAATGATACAAATCGCATTCATTTGTTGGATAAATACAATAAATTGACTAGTTTTGAGTTAAAAAGTAAAACTTTGGTCGCAGAAGACATTGTTTCTTATTTGAAAGATTTTAAAAATGAAAATAGTTTTTAGTTTATTCTTAATATTTGCTTGTGTTTCATTGAAAGCACAAGAGTTAAATTGTCAAGTCACTATTGTTGTTGATAATCAAATCCCTGTTACTTCAGTTGAAAAGGAAGTTTTTGATCAATTGAAACAAACCGTTTATGATTTCATGAACAATACCAAATGGACAAAAGATAAATTTACTTTGGAAGAAAGAATAAATTGCAACATTCAAATTCAAATTTCATCTATTCCGAGTTCTGGAACATATATTGGTTCTATTCAAGTTCAATCTACACGTCCAGCTTACAACAGTTCTTACAATTCTACCTTATTTAATTTTCAAGATGAAAACTTATCTTTTAAATTTTCAAGAAATTCTATTTTAATATACGCTCCAAATCAATACAGAGATGAATTAACTTCTATTTTGGCTTTTTACGCTTATTTTATTTTGGGAATGGATTATGATTCTTTTTCTCCTTCTGGAGGAACACCGCATTTTATTGAAGCTCAACAAATTGTTACATTGGCCCAGTCATCTGGAAGTCCAGGCTGGTTGTCTTCCGATGGTAAAAAGAGAAATCGTTTTTTCTTAGTAGATAATATTTTACATCAGTTTTTTGAACCTTTGAGAACATGCAATTATCAATACCATAGACAAGGAATTGATATGCTTTATGATGATCCGATTAAGGCAAGAAAAAACATGTATCAAGCCTTAACTTTACTGAATAAAGTAGTTTCCGCAAGACCAAATTCGATCAACTTATTAAATTTTGCGCAAGCCAAACAAATTGAAATGAAAAATGTTTTTGTTGAAGCTGAGACAACTGAAAAGACTGAAATTGTGAATCTACTCAAAAAAATAGATCCTGCTAATTCAACTAAATACCAAACAATTTTAGAATAATGCTTCAAGCTTTAAAAATTGACAACTTTGCTTTAATTCCTCACCTAGAACTTCAATTTAACACAGGTTTTTCTGTTTTAACTGGGGAAACAGGTTCTGGGAAATCAATTATTTTGGGAGCATTGAACTTGATTTTAGGCGAACGAGCAGATTATTCTGTCATTCGAGATGCCAATCAAAAAACCATTGTTGAAGGTACATTTTCAATTAAAGATTATGACTTGAATTCCTTTTTTGATGAAAATGATTTGGATTTTTCAGATGAATTAATTGTGAGAAGAGAAATAACTAATCAAGGTAAATCGCGCGCTTTTATTAACGATACGCCTGTTCAGTTGAGTGTTTTAAAAGCTTTAACTGAGAAATTAATTCACATTCATTCTCAACATCATACTTTAGAATTAAAAAACGCTGATTTTCAATTTGATATTTTAGATTATTTGACCGATTCTTTTGCTTTGAGAACGGAGTTTAAGCAGGCTTTTATCAATTTGAAAGCCAAGCAAAAAGATCTTGAAGAAAAGAAAACGCATTTTCAAAAAGTTTTACAGGAAGAAGATTATACGACATTTCAATTAGGTGAATTAGAAAAGCTGAATTTGGAGAAGATTTCATATTCCAATTTAGAGCAAGAATTAGAGCAAATGGAGCATTTTGACACCATTCAAAATACATTTTCTGCCATTCATGCAAGTCTGTCGGAAAACAACGCCGTAATTGATAAATTGACAAATCTAAAAGCAACTTTGGAACGGAATAAAGCTTTTCATCCATTTTTCGCTTCTGCTTTAGAGCGCATTATTTCAGTGAATTTAGAATTGAAGGATATCGCTTTTGAAGTAGAATCTTTTCAAGAAGGTTTGGAATTTCAGCCAGATCGCAAAATTGAGTTGGAAATGCAACTTTCTAAATTTAATGCAGCTTTGATGAAGCATTTGGTGAAAAATCAAGCTGATTTACTTCAAATTTATGCTGATTTTCAAAATAAGAGTGAGCTTTCGCATGATTTGAAATTAGAAATTGAAAGGCTTGAAAACGAAATTTTGACAGACAAAAAGCAATTAATTCTCTTAGGAAATCAATTACACGAAAAACGAATTGCATCCAAAAGTGATATAGAAAAACGCATTCAAGTTCTTTTGGCGGATTTAAAAATGGATAAAAGTGTGATTGAATTTGCTTTGGAGAAAACTGAAATCCCTAACGAATATGGTTTTTCAAACTTGAGTTTAAATTTTAGTCCAAATGTTGGTTTAGCCTTGAAACCAATTGATAAAATTGCCAGTGGTGGAGAATTATCTCGTTTGATGTTGACCATACAACTTATGCTTTCCGAAAAGAAACAATTGCCAACAATGATTTTTGATGAAATCGATACGGGTGTTTCTGGTGAAGTAGCTCAAAAACTAGGTGAATTATTACAAAAAATGGGTAAAACCATGCAATTACTTGCTATTACACATTTACCTCAAGTGGCGGCAAAAGGAGCAACACATTTCAAAGTTTCCAAATCACAACAAAACGATACAACTGTCAGTAAAGTTGAAATCTTAAATTCTGAAGAAAAAATCATTGAAGTAGCTCGTTTGATGAGTGGTGAAAACATCAATGATGCCGCGATTGAGAATGCAAAGGCGCTGATGAATTAAATTTAATTATCCAATGTGCTAATATGCTAATTAGCTAATTTATTAAAGTTTTTTGAACCAATTTCTCTTCCAGCTGTACAGCAAGAAAAATCAAGGTCATGAAAAAATTATGTTCACTTCTTGCGGCTTTTATACTATCGTTTTCAAGTTTCGCGCAATATCAAGGTAGAATCCAGATTGCTATTTTGTTTGATACCTCTAATTCAATGGATGGTTTGATAGATCAAGCGAAATCTCGTATTTGGTCGATTGTTAATACGATGTCTACTTTGAGGTACAATGGACAAATTCCACAGATTGAAATTGCTTTGTATGATTATGGGAATGATAATTTAACGGCGACGAGCAATTATATTCGCAATCAAGTACCTTTTTCAAAAGATTTGGATTTGATTTCTCAAAAACTGTTTGGCTTATCAACTCGCGGAGGACAAGAATATTGTGGTGCAGTGATTTCAGTTGCTTTGAATGAGCTAAGTTGGAGTAGCAATCCAAATGATTTAAAAATGATTTACATCGCAGGAAATGAGCCTTTCAATCAAGGAAATGTTTTTTACAAAGATGTTTGTCAAAATGCGGCAACAAGAAATATTCAAGTCAACACGATTTATTGTGGAGATTACCAACAAGGTGTTACAGAGTTTTGGTACGATGGAGCGCAATTGGGTAAAGGTGAATATTCCAACATCAATTCCAATTTACAAGTCAAACATTACGACACGCCTTTTGATGTAAAAATTAGAGCCTACAACGATTCCTTAAATAGAACTTACATCGAATTCGGAGAGACAGGTAAAGAGAAAAAAGCTTCACAAGCATACGAAGATTCAAATGCGCAAGGTCAATCTGCTGGGGCTTTCACCGAAAGAGCAATTGTGAAATCCAAAGCAGTTTATAAAAATGAATCCTGGGATTTAGTTGACGCAAGTGTTTCTGATTCATTAATTTTTAAAAAACTTAAAAAAGAAGATTTGCCAGATGATTTAAAAGGAAAGTCTGAAGCTGAAATAAAACTTTATATTGAAAAACAAAAAACAGAAAGAGTTCGTTTACAAAAGATTATCGGTGAATTATCTGTTGAGCGTGAGAATTTTATAGCAGATTTAAAGAAGGCAGATACTACAACAACAGAAAGTGATTTTGGAGAAGAAATAAAAAAGAATGTTGTAAAAGTTGCTAAAGAAAAGGGCTTTGAAGAGGAAAAGAAATAGCGGTTTTATACTGTAAAAAATGTTTTTAGTATTCAAAATTAAAATGTTAATCTAAAATAAATCGATTTATTAAAAATAATACATATATTGTTGCCGTACTTGTAACTGCGATACTATGAGAAGACTTTTTGATATTCCCTACTATCAGTTGGAAAAATATCCAAATGAGGCTATGTTTTCGACTAAAAAGGATGGAAATTGGAATCCTATTTCCACAAAGGATTTTCTTTCATCCGTAAATGAATATTCTAGAGCCTTAGTTGGTTTTGGAATTAAGCCTGGAGATAAAGTTTGTATTGTTTCAAGTAACCGTGTAGAATGGAATATGATGGATATCGCCATTTTGCAAGTTGGTGCGATTGTAGTTCCAGTTTATCCAAATATTTCTACCAAAGATTACCATTATATTTTCAACGACGCAGAAATTAAATTGTGTTTTTGCGGTAATTTGGAACTATTCGAAAAAATAAAATCCATTCAACCTGAAATAAAATCCTTAGAAAAAATTGTTTCTTTTGATGAGCATCCTCAGGTAGAACATTTTTCGACTTTGCTGAAATTCAATGAGAATATTGATCAGCGCACAGTTGAAGAATTGAAAGCAAATGTAAGAAATGAAGCTTTAGCTACCATAATTTACACTTCTGGAACAACTGGAAATCCAAAAGGAGTGATGCTTTCTCACAACAATATCATATCAAACGTAGAAGGTTGTGTTGAGCGAATTCCCGCCGACGAACATTCACGTGTATTAACATTTTTGCCCGCTTGCCATATCTACGAACGCATGTTGCATTATTTGTACATGCAATTAGGTTGTGCCATTTATTTTGCCGAATCTATGGATACAATTGGAGATAATATTAGAGAAGTTAAGCCTCAGGTATTTACTGCCGTTCCAAGATTATTAGAAAAAGTCTTTGAGAAAATTATGGCGAAAGGCGATGAATTATCAGGAATCAAACGTGCCTTATTTTTCTGGGCTGTGAAATTGGCTGAAGAATTTGATTTTACTGGTAAATCCGCTTGGTATTTATTCAAATTAAAAATTGCTCGAAAATTAATATTCTCCAAATGGATGGAAGCTTTGGGTGGTGAAGTGACCGCAATTGCATCTGGAAGTGCTGCCTTACAACCACGTTTAGCTCGTATATTTTTAGCTGCAGGAATTCCAATCTTGGAAGGTTATGGTTTGACGGAGACTTCGCCAGTTGTTTCGGTAAATTGCCTAAAAAAAGGAATTATGATTGGATCCGTTGGTCCACTTTTGAATAATGTAAAAGTGAAATTCGCTGAAGATGGTGAAATCATGGTGAAAGGTCCAAATGTGATGATGGGTTATTATAATTTACCTGATGTTACTGCTGAAAATATGACATCTGATGGATGGTTTAAAACGGGTGATATTGGCGAAATGGTCAATGAAAAATTCTTAAAAATTACCGATCGTAAAAAAGAAATTTTCAAAACGTCAGGTGGGAAATTCATTATTCCTCAAGCGATGGAAAACAAATTCAAGGAATCTCGCTTCATTGAACAAATGATGGTTGTGGGAGAAAATCAAAAATTCCCAGCAGCTTTTATTGTACCTAATTTTGCTTTTATACGAGAATGGAGTAAACGTAAAAAGAATAATTTAGAAAATTTATCTAACGAAGAATTAGCTTCGAATGAAGTTGTAATAGCTAGAATTAACCAGTCTGTTGAGAAGTTAAATGCTAATTATGGAAACTGGGAGCAAATCAAAAAGATTAAATTGTTAGCCAATGAATTTAGCATTGAAGGAGGAGAATTGACGCCAACTTTAAAATTAAAGAGAAAAATCATTTTAGAGAAATACAAAAACGAACTTGCAGCAATTTATGCTGAAGATGAAAGATAGTTCTTATCTTTACGCTTTATTTGTTCGAAAATTATGATTTCAGTTGATTTAATTTATGCTTATTTTCCAGAATTAACAGCAAAACAAAAAGAGCAATTCGCTCAATTGAAAGATTTGTATGAATTTTGGAACAATCAAATCAATGTGATTTCAAGAAAAGACATGGATTCGTTTTACGAAAGACACGTTTTACATTCCTTGGCAATAGCAAAAGTCATTACATTTAAAAAAGGAACCTCAATTTTGGATATTGGAACAGGAGGTGGTTTTCCTGGGATTCCTTTAGCGATTTTGTTTCCAGATACGCAATTTCATTTGGTAGATTCTATTGGTAAGAAAATTAAGGTGGTTAATGAAGTTGCTTTAGCCTTAGGTTTAACGAATGTGAAAGCTACCCACGAAAGAGCTGAAAATATCAAAGAAAAATTTGATTTTATTGTCAGTAGAGCAGTTACAGCAATGCCTGAATTTTTACGCTGGACAAAAAATAAATTCAACAAAGAGAATAAAAATTACCTAAAAAACGGAATTCTTTATCTGAAAGGAGGAGATTTAACTGAGGAAATGAAACCAGTAAAAGAGAAAATCAATTATCATCCAATCCCAAAATATTTTAATGAAGAATTTTTTGAAACGAAAAAGGTTGTTTATTTGAAAATGAATTGATTTATTGAACCACCAATTTCTGTGAAACAATCAATCCATCTTCACTTCTGAGTTCTATAAAATAAACTCCTTGTGCCAAATTGTGTTGTATTTCATTTTGATTAGCAAATGTAGCTACTGTTTTACCAAAAACATCTAAGATGCTTACTTCATAATTCCCTTTAATTTTTGAAACATCAATCTTAAAATGATTTGCTGAAGGATTTGGATAAATTTTTAAAGTCTTATCTTTTTCTAGTTGTTTAGTTGCTAACCAAGATGGTGGATTATTTATTTTGAGAACATGCAAAAAATCTCGTTCTGCCACCCACAAATTGCCTGATGTATCTACTTCAATGGTAAGTTTTTGCGTAAAATCAATTGGGGAGTTGTTTCCATCATAAAATTGCTCCCAAGTTCGGTTTTGTTGATTGTAATAGCCAATACCGTTCATTTCGTGTAAAGCAGTGCCAAACAAGGCCCAAATGTTATCCAAATGGTCAAACTCAAACTCCATGATGGAAGGATTGGCTGGCATATTTATAGAAGAAATTACATCAATACTATCTATAAAATCATTACCATAAGCAATTGACAAACCCAAATCTCCAGCTACATATAAACTATCTGTTTTTTTGGAGAATTTTATATCATAGGCATAGTTTGATAATAATGTACAAGTGTCTGCATTATGAAAATAATTTTGCGTATCTGTAAATTCAAAAACTGCAGACGTGCCACCAGTACCCCAAAATAAACCACTTTTGTTTGCTGTTTTTCTTACAGTACTATTTTGAAATTCAATTAAATTATTACTGTAGAACTCGTGGTAATTTTCACTTATCCCAGTTACAAAAATGGTGTCTTTATCTTGGGTAATGGAACTAGATTGGTAATTATCTAAATGATGTGTCCAAATATTATTTTTAAATTCATAAAAACCTTCAAAATAACGCAAGGCATAAACCGCATCTGAAGTAAAAGCAAAATCGAGAAAGGTGTATGTTTGAGGAGTGATGTTCATATTTTGAGCATTGTATTCTATAAATTCACCCCCATTGGTCAAAAGATTCACCCTCCCAGGTTTTCCCATCCATAAATCATTCGTATACGGATTAATTTTTAAGGTTTTAGAGGCGTAGCTTGGGTCGTAAGTAAAACCACAATTACAGGAAAAATCACTTGACGCAATGCTTTGCCACTCTTGTGCAAAAGTACTTGTAGTTATAAGAAGACAAATAAAAAAAAATCGTTTCATAATTTCATCCATTTTTTAGTTTCCATCAATTTTCCTTTCGAATACCATTGCACCAAATATAAACCAGATGTATAGTTTGAGCAATCAAAAACATGTAATTTATTGGTTTTATCAATTTTTTTGCTAGTTAATTCAACACCATTTATTTGCAAGATACGAATTTCATCGTTTACTTGTGCATGTTTTGCGATTTTAATGTGTCAAATGGATTGAGGTGTTATGAAGATAATTTAGGGTTTTATTCAAACGGAACTTCTGCAAGTTGTGAATACGACAATTTAGGAATTGATGATTTGAATACTGAAAGTAATCTAAATATTTGGTCTAATCCATGCAATGGGAAATTTGAGATAAACAGTGATTTTGAAATCGACAAAGTATATGTTTACAATTCTTATGGCAAATTGATTAGTCAAATACCATCTACCAAAGAAATAGATTTATCAAACTTAAGTGCAGCATTTTACACTATTGAAATTGACTTTAAGGAAGAAAAAATAGTAAAAAGAATTGTAATCGAATAATTACATTTTATAACGCTTAAAGAAAGCATCCCAATCCCAAACAAAATTCTGAACAACTTCATCCATTCTTTTTAAGAAAAGTGGATTTGGAGCCATCATTCTTCTGAAATATTCGTCTTGAAACTCGTTTAGTTCGTATTTGTGGTAAATCGCTTTTGACATCGCATAAATCATATTTTTGGAAGGATGATTTTTACGCATCATAAAACTTTGGTATTCGCGAATTAAAGCTGTGAATTCGTCCACAGGCATATCGTAGATTTTAGCTAATTTTTCAAAAACTAAACTTTCAACTTCGTGAGCTTGCTCTGGTTCGAAGGTACTTTCTAAATAAGATAAGTTTCCAACTAAAACTATCAAGGCAAATTCACCATTGTTAGTTTCAGGAATATTCGGAGATTTTACAAATGCAGAATCTTCATTGATCAACAATGAAACTTCTTTAAAACCTTTCTCAACAACCTCAAATAAAGCGTTTACAAAAATATTTGCAACTTGATTATTCGACAATCTTTTTTTGATTAGTGTCCCTAGCATCTTAATTTTCCTTTAATATCGTTCAAACACAAAATTAACAATCGATAGAGTTAGTTTTTTGGTCGATTAAAAATGATTATCAACTAAGTTATTAACAAGTAGCTTTTTTGAACTTTTGAAAGTTGAAGTTGTACGGCTTTAAAAAATGATTATTTTAGCAAGGTTAATAGTTTTATGAGCAGAAATAAATCCATATTTTTCATTTTAGGTCTTGTCATAATTGGCTGTGCGATTTGGATTTACTTCCCACGACAGGATATTAAACCAAAGGAAATTAAAACTCAAAAAGAGGCAATTTCAAACTCGCCTTTTAAACATGATTCAATAGTTAAAAATAAAACTGTTGCTGATGATTTGTCATATTCCTTTAGTATTGAACCTGAATTCGAAAAAAAGGTAAATTTCAAAATTTCGGGAGAGTTGGAAGCCTTTAAATGGAGAAAAGGAGATAAATTCAAAAAAGGAGACTTACTTTTTCTCTTAGATAATCGAGATTTGTTTCATCAAATTAGCGAAGCCAAAAAGCAATTGAAAATTAATGTAACTGAAAATTTAAAAGAGATTCGCGATGAAAACTTTAAACAAAAATGGCAAGTTTTTTTGAGTGAAACAAAAGAAGATGATTTACTTCCTGCTGTACCAAGTTTTTATGCAAGCGGTTTTAAAGAAATTCAAATCAATAATAATGTAATTGAAGATTTAAATTTGATTCAATCTTTGGAAACAAGTGTTTTGGATTATTTTTATTTGGCTCCGTTTGATGGTGAGTTTAAAGAAATTAGCTTAAAAAAGGGTAACACAGTTAAAGAAAATAAAAGTTTTGCAATTATTCATCCAATTAAATATGCCATAATTAAAGGCGAAATTCCTGAAAGTTTGTTAGTTTATTATAAAGAGAATGCAGTTATCCATGAAAATGAAAGATTTGTAAAAAGCGAAAAATTAAGTAATGGAAATGTGATGATTTACAAAAAAATAAAGAAAAAATATATTTCGTCTACGCCATTTTATAATTTTTATGTGTTGATGAGATAATTATCATTTTTTTTGTATCTTCATCATCGATTTGAAGACTAACTTAAAATACATATTACTCATTTTTACATTTTTCAACTGCGGAATTATTTCTGCGCAAGATGTTCATTGGTCTCAGTTTTTCGATAATCCCTTGATTTATAATCCTGCAAATTCAGGGAATTTTAAAGGAAGTTCTCGTTTTCACATCAATTATCGCGACCAATGGAGAAGTGTTACCAAACCTTTTTCTTCGTTTTCATTTTCATACGATACGCGATTCAATAAGCAAAAAGAAGTTGGTCTCGGTGTTGTGATTTTAAACGATGCATCTGGTGATGGCAAATTCAAAACCTTTGAAATACAACTATCTCCATCCTACGAAAAAATCTTGGAAAAAGATAGTTCTAAAGTTTTTGCCTTTGGAGCGCAAATTGCTTTAAATCACAGAAATTTCAACTTTTCAAAGTATTATTTTGACGAACAATACAACGGAACTGTTTACTATCCCAATTTGCCAATAACCTAAAGTTATGCAACAGACAAAAAAACGAATCTGAGTTTAGGAGCAGGAATGAGGTATGCACATCGATTTGACCGCAAAAAAAACATTCAAGTTGGATTATCTTTATTTAATATCAATCAACCAAATCAAGGTTTTTACGGCGAAAAAGTAAAACGAGATATGCGTTTGAGTTTGGCTATTTTGGGCGAGT
The DNA here is from genome assembly GCA_046303515.1 of Flavobacteriia bacterium. Taxonomy (GTDB): domain Bacteria; phylum Bacteroidota; class Bacteroidia; order Flavobacteriales_D; family Crocinitomicaceae; genus M2408. Next base: position 11,709 of record JBKCGI010000017.1, read on the forward strand.
TAAAATTGAAAGAAAAACTTTTTTTGCTGCCAAGTGTATTGTTTCAAAAGCAAGGAGTTTACTCTGAATTAATATTGGGAGCGAGGTTAAAATATAATTTAAAGAAAGATGAAAAAACAAATACTTCAGTTTATGGAGGTTTGTATTTTAGAACAAAAGATGCTTTTTTCATTAACCTTGGTTTAGATTACAATGCTTGGTATTTTGGACTAAGTTACGATGTGAATGTTTCAACATTAGTTCCTGCAAGTGGCGCTAGAGGTGGACTGGAACTTGTAACGAAATACGTTTTAAATCGTTTTAAACCAAAACAAATTCAACACAGAATATGTCCAGAATATATTTGATTTTCTTGTTTTCTCTTTGTTCTTTTTCTTTGTTTTCACAAGGAACACGAGAAGATTTTATCACTTTTGCCAATCAACAAAAAGTTAAAGGAGATTACATTGCTGCAATTGAATATTATGAAAAGGCTTTAGCAATAGATTCTGAATCGGTCCATGTGTTGTGGGATTATGCTGAAGTTTTACGCTTGTATAAAGATTACCGAAGAGCAGAGCGTATTTATAAAAAAGTTTACGACAAAGAAGAAACGGCTTTGCACTTGAGAAGTTTGTATTATCTGGGAATGATGCAGAAATACAATGGAAAATATGAGGAAGCCATTGAGACATTTAAAAAGGCAAAGAAAAAATATGTGAAAGACAAAGAAGGCTTTTTGTATTTGAAATCCAAGCAAGAAATTGAATCGTGCTTGTGGGCAAAAAAAGCTATTAAAGATACGGCCAAGATAGAGGTTCAAAAATTACCACCCACAATAAATACCGAAGATTCAGAGTTTGGGCATACCTTTTATGAAAATACACTTTATTTTTCTTCCTTGAGAGGTGATTCTACAAATCAGATAGATGAGGTTTATGGGGTAGAATATAAAAATGATATTTATTTAGTAAACACGGAAAGTCAAAAACTTGAAAAGCAAGCCCAGCTGCACAGTAAAGATTTTCATGTAGGAAATGGAACTTTTTCCTTAGATAAAAAACGATTTTATTACAGTATTTGTAAGCCACAAGAAGAAAATTTTGCGTGTAAAATCATGGTTGCATATCCTGTAAATGGTGTGATGCGCTCGATTGATACCTTGGGTGAAATTATCAATGAAGAGGATGCCACAACAACGATGCCTTCAATTGGTAAATTTTATGGAAAAGAAGTTTTGTTTTTCGCTTCGAATCGTGTTGGGTCCAAAGGTGGATTGGATATTTTTTATTCATTCATTACTGATGGGACGCAATTTTCTAAACCGCTTCCAGTAGAAAGTATCAATTCGATTGACAATGAATTGACTCCATATTTTGATTCTGTTGAGCAAAAATTATATTTTTCTTCTGCTTGGCATTATGGGTTTGGTGGCTTTGATATTTTTAGTTCAGATTTTAAAAATGATAAATTTGAAAAGCCAGAAAATTTGGGTTTACCTGTGAATAGCTCCGCAAATGATTTGTACTATTTTAAAAATGCAGATACTTCTTATTTTTCTACCAATCGAGTAGGGGTAACTTTTACTAATAATCCAACCTGTTGTTCGGATATTTTTTCTTATTCCATTCCAGAAGTTAAAATTGATTCTCTCTTAGTTTCTAAAGAAGAAGTTATCAAAATGACATTTGCTGAGTTGAATAAAAAATTACCTGTTACGCTGTATTTCCACAACGATATTCCAAATCCAAAATCTTTGGATACGACTTCAAATGTGAATTACATTGATAGTTATAGAGATTATGTTTCAATGATTCCACAGTATAAAAGAGAATATTCAAAAGGTTTGAAAGAGCAAAAAGCAGTAGATGCGCAGGAAGATATCGAAAGTTTTTTTACAGAATATGTCGAACAAGGTGTCAAAGATTTGGAGATTTTTAGAGATTTGTTATTTGAAGAATTAGAGAAAGGTCATTCCATTGTTTTAACAGTGAAAGGATTTGCAAGTCCGTTAGCGAAAAGCGCATATAATGTAAATTTAACGAAACGACGAATTGCTTCCTTGGCAAATTATTTAGGGAAATATAGTGATGGGAAATTTTTACCTTATTTGAACGGTACGCATCCTAGTGGAACCAAATTGCAGATTCAAGAAGTTCCATTTGGAGAATATACAGCTGATAAAACAATTAGTGACAATCCAAATGATTTGAAAAATTCGATTTATTCTCGTGTCGCAGCTTTGGAGCGCAAAATTGAGATTCAAAGTGTTTCCTTTCTAAATCGTGACTCTGTAAATTATTTGTCCGTAAAGGAGCAATTGAAAGATTTGGCGAAAATAGATCCTTCAAAAACCTATACGGCAATTTTTGAAATTGAAAATTCTGGAAAAACACCTTTGGATATTGAACGAATAGAAGTTCCTTGTGATTGTAACACAGCTGAAATTTCACAACAACATTTTGAAATCGGAGAAAAGGGAACAGTTAAAATGACTTTAAATCCAAAAGGTTACACAGGAAAAGTCGTAAAATCTGTTTATGTTTACGTAAAAGGAAGTTCTGAACCTTTGCGTTTGGTCATGACAGGAGAGATAAAGTAAGAAGTTACAATTCAATTATTCATTAATACGCGACCAATTTTCAGTAGAAGGCATTGAATATTCATTTAGCGCCTTTTGAATGTAACTTTTAGCTGAAATTTGTGTTTATATAAGAGAAAGTATAATTCATGTTTGATTTGTCTTGCAGCTTTTTTAAGATGAATTTTACTTTAGATAAAGGAATGCTAATGTCGTAGGTTTCTCTGGTTTTTACAAACGATAAAAGTATGTTTGATTTGAAAGGTTTATTCGGCAGAGTAAACCTTTTTTCCTTTTATATAAGTCATATTCGCAAAATTCGGAATGTAATTTCCTTTGTTTTTGATTGGTAATTCAAAAATAACAAAAGTGGCATCTTTTCCTTTTTCTAAAGATCCTTTCTTTTGTTCTTGAAAGGACGCAAAAGCTGGCCAAATGGTCATGGCACGAATACAATTTTCTAAAGAAACTGCTTCTGTATTTAAGAATCCTCCGTCAGGAAAGTTTTCAGCAGTTTTTCTGTTTACAGTAGCATGAATCGTTAAAAACGGGTCAAAGGATTCTATTGGGAAATCTGTTCCAAAGGCAAAAATACCTGTATTATCTAAAATGGATTGATAGGCATAAGCTCCTTTCAATCTTTCTTTTCCTAAGCGATTTTCAGCCCAACGTTGGTCACTCACAGCATGACTTGGTTGCACGGAAGGGAAAACGCCAAATTCACCTAGCTTTTGGATATCTTTTAAATCTAAAACTTGTGCATGTTCGATTCTCCAACGGTGATCTTTTTTGTATTTGAAAGTTTCAGCTATAATGTCAATTACTACTTTGTTTGTCGAGTCACCAATAGCATGCGTATTCACTTGATAATTGATTTTTCTAGCTATTTTTGCTACCTTATTCATTTCATCAATTGAAGTGATGAAAAAGCCATGTGAATGCGGGTCGTCTGTGTATTCTTTCTTCAAACAAGCTCCTCTAGAACCTAAAGAACCATCACCTACAATTTTAAAACTTCTAATCAACAAGTTGTTTTTCTGATAAATACCATTTTTTTGTGCAAAATCAAGATTTTCTTTTGTCGGATAAAGCATGGCATAAACTTCTAGTTCAAGTTTTTTGGAATCATTTAGGTTTTGAAATAATTTGATGTCACCAAACTCAATTCCTGCTTCATGAACGGAGGTAATTCCATATTGAAAGAGCTCTTGTTGAATTTCTAAAAACATTTGCTTTTTTTCTTGGAGCGAAAATGGAGGAACAACTTTCATGACTTCTGTAATGGCATTATCTAAAATGATTCCAGAAGGTTTTCCATCTTTCAGCATTATTTTTCCTCCTGCAATCTGAGAATTTTCATTCAAGCCAGCAAGTTTTAGCAAACAATCGTTAACCAAAGCTGCGTGACCATCCACACGAATTAAGATGATTGGAGTATTTGGGTATTTTTCGTTTAGCAGTGTGTTGTCTGGAAATTCCTTTGTTCCCCAGTTTGCTTGATCCCAACCACGACCTAAAATTACTTTTCGTTTGCATGTTGAAACGTATTTTTCTAATTGAAAAAGCAATTCTTGAAAAGATTTGGTTCCGTTCAAATTAAGGTTTAGACGTTGTTCAATTAAACTCAAAATATGTCCATGTGCATCTGTAAATCCAGGATAAATTTCTTTTCCTTGCGCATCAATTTCTTCGTCGAAAGTATATTTGTTTAGAATTTGTCTCTCAGGTCCAACTTCAACAATTTTTCCATCTTTAATCGCCATCGCTTCATGAATTGAATTGGCATCATCAATCGTGTTGATTTTAGCATTAAAAACAACCAAATCAACATGAATTCTTTTCATACAGGAAGAAAGCAAAACAATTGAAAGTAAAAGGAAAAGGAAATTTTTCATTCGGATTTAAATTATTTTTTAAAGAAAACAGTTGATGAAGCTTGTGCAGTAGGCATGATTGTTAAGTCGTTGATGTTGACATGAGCTGGTCGAGTGCAAACAAAATAAATCGTTTCTGCAATATCCTTGGCCATCAAAGGGTCGAAACCATTGTAAACAGAATCAGCAATTGCTTTGTCACCTTTAAAACGTACTTGTGAAAATTCAGTATTAGCAGCTCCTGGAGCGATATTGGTGACTTTGATGTTGTATGTCACCAAATCTATTCTCATGGCCTTAGAAAGTGCATCTACTGCATGTTTTGTGGCACAATAAACATTTCCGTCAGGATAAACTTCTTTTCCTGCAATACTGGAAATGTTGATGATATGACCTTGATGATTTGCCTTCAAAAAAGGGATAACAGCTTTACTTAGATACAATAAACCTTTTACGTTTGTGTCAATCATTTGATTCCAATCGTTTAAATCTCCGTTTTCGATTGAATTTCTTCCCAAAGCAAGTCCAGCGTTGTTGACTAAAATTTGAATATTTTCTGAAATTGATTTAGGTAAACTTTCGATGCTTTTATCGACTTCAGTTTGTATTTGGATGTCAAAACAAAGAAGTTGAATATCAATTAAAGCATTTAAGTTAATTAATTCTTGTTTGATTGCTTCAAGACGTTCATTTCTTCTGCCAGTTAAGATGAGATTCCAATTATTTTGTGCAAAAATTTTGGCTGTTTCAAGTCCAAATCCAGATGTTGCACCAGAGATTAAGATATATTTTTTTTGATTTTCCATTGATCGAATGGTTTGATTATTATAAAAGAGATAAGGAATATTCCTAAGTAGGTAAAAATTCTATAACGCACTATCGCACCAAATACAGGGGTTGTCCAACCGATGAATAGAGATAAAATAATTACAAATTGCAGGAGCGTTATGACTAAAATTTTTTCATTTCGATTTAATTTTCTTCTTTTAATGAATGCCAAAATGAGAAAAGCGAATACCAGATAAGTTTCAATAATTGTTAAGACTTTAAATTTGGGACCTGGGTCGTTCCAGCTTGGGCGCAGAAGTGAATTAACTAGAGAAATCGGAATGTTTTTGATTAATTGTTTTTTGGAGTATAAAATTAAAGATGGTTCAATGTATGAATTTGACTTGGTCCATGTACTCATAATATAGTACCATTTCGATGTGTCTGCCGGCAGAGTCATCTTTTGAATGTTTTTTTCAGCAACTCTGTACATTCCAAAAACGTGACATTTCTCAATAAACACAAGTGAGTCGCCAGATATTTGTATGTTTTTATATTCTGAAATTGGAATGTTATAAGTGTACTTGTCACTGATATTTCGAATATAGATTCCCCCTTTTGTAATGTTGTTAAAATCAAATTGTTTCTCAGTTACGATTTTTGTAAAATGATTAACTACAGGTTTAAAACAAAATGAAAAAATTAATATCAATCCGATATGTATGCAAAGAATAAAAGGTAAATTGAACTTTTTCAAAACATATTTTGCTAAAAAAAGAAAACTTAAACCGAATAGCAGACTTATAAAAATATAGGCCTTAAAATTAAAGATTATGAAAAGAGATACAATAAGAAATATATATTTCAATGACCTAATTTTAAACTCTTTTCTCAAAAAGTAGAAAAATATACCATATGAAAAAATGACTAATGGTTCTTTTAAAACACCACTACTCCAAAATAAAAAAGAAGGAGTTAAAATTAAAATATAAAAAAAGATTCTATTGTTAAATTTAATATAAGATTTGAAAAATAAAAAAAGCTGAACAATTCCAAAAAGTGACAGTAAATTGAAAACTAAAAAATGAATATATATTGATCCAAACGAAAAGAAATGAATAATGCTATTGATTCGAATTACATTTTTTGCATCATCTTTTAGTATACTATTAGGCTGAGACCAAATTCCTGTTTGATTGAGGTGTGTGTGAATAATATCTGTGTTTTCACCTATTCCGGTAAGAAGTTTTAAATAATTAATTGGGCTTTTGTAGAAAACTTCGTTTAAAATTTTGGCATCACTAATGTAGACACCTGAATCAAAATATAAATACCCAATGCCATAATAATATGTAAAAATGTATATAAAAATAAGTGAAGCTATACCCTTAATCAGAAATGCAAAAGTTATGTCATATCTAGATAGGCCATCAACCTTTATTTTTAGTAATAGGAATACTAAGATAAACGATAAAAAAAGGGAGTATATAATTTCTAAAAACATTATTTAGAGCAAATTAAAACTACTTCATTTTGTTTAAATCCGTGTCTGTTATTTTGCTGTTCTTTGAAAGTTAATTTTTCAATTTTGAAACCAACATTCTCTAAACGTGCAATTAAAGCTTCCACGCTATAGACTCTGACATGATCATCTTGTCCAAAGGCTTCTAATCTCTCCTTGGGACTAGTTTTCGTATAATCTTCATAAATTCCCCCAACTTTAAAGGGTGTTTGAATGATGCAGATTCCATTTTTATTAAGAATTCTATATAATTCAGACATTGCCTTTTGGTCGTCGATAATATGTTCTAAAATATGGTAACATAAAATTAAATCGAAAGACTGGTCTTTTGCGTCAATTGAAGTTATGTCAAAAGATTTGTCAGCTAAAAAATTACCAGATAAATCTGTTCCAACATACTTTTTACCTTTTATTTTCTTGAATTCTCTGTAAATAGAGCGCGATGGCGAAAAATCTAAAATATTTTCTTTTAAAAATAAATTTTTAGTTTGAATTATCTCCCAAAGTCTTCTTTCTCGAGCAATACTTCCACATCTTGGACAAGTAGAATTTTCATTCTCAATAAAATGTTTTAACTTGGAATGGCAAATGTTACATTCAAACAAATCTCCTTTGTGCAACAAATAGCTAAAAAACCTAAACTTTAATTCGTGTTTAAATAAGAACGATTTTGGTATAATCGAACGAGCAATTTTTTTTAACAAATCGTAAACACTCATCTAAAAGTAATAATTTCTATTTGCCAAAGTTAATGCTTTGAAATTTTCTACAATCGAAAAAATATTTTTTTCTTAACAATTCTCAATAATTATGAAAAAAGTTTCAAAAAACCGATTTAGAATCTCTATTTTTGCATAAAATTTTTTACATGGAAAGCACACTTCACCAAGAAGCAACATTAGAACAAGCAATTGAATTAGGCCTAAGAGCTGACGAATTTGAAATGATTAAGGGAATTTTAGGTAGAACTCCTAACTTTACTGAAACAAGTGTTTATTCTGTTATGTGGTCTGAACATTGTTCCTACAAAAATTCTATTTTTTGGTTGAAACAACTACCAAAAGATGGTCCTCACATGTTGGTGAAAGCTGGTGAAGAAAATGCTGGTTTGGTTGATTTAGGTGATGGAATTGGATGTGTTTTCAAAATTGAATCTCACAATCATCCAAGTGCTTTGGAGCCTTATCAAGGTGCAGCAACTGGTGTTGGAGGAATCAACCGTGATATTTTCACGATGGGGGCTCGTCCAATTGCACAATTAAATTCTTTGCGTTTTGGAGATATTTCTCAAGACAGAACAAAGTGGTTGGTGAAAGGAGTTGTGAAAGGAATTGGTGATTACGGAAATGCTTTCGGTATTCCAATTGTTGGTGGTGAAGTTTTCTTTGATAAATCATACAATCAAAATCCATTGGTGAATGCCTTTTCAGCAGGAATCATTGATACTAAAAAAGTAATTTCAGCGAAAGCGAAAGGTCCAGGAAATCCAGTTTACATTGTTGGTTCTGCCACAGGTAAAGATGGGATTGCAGGAGCTGCTTTTGCTTCAAAAGATATGACTGAGGATTCAGCAAACGATTTGCCATCTGTACAAGTTGGTGATCCATTCCAAGAAAAATTATTGTTGGAAGCGAGTATGGAATTGTCAGAAACAAATGCAATTGTTGGTATGCAAGACATGGGTGCGGCAGGAATTACTTGCTCTACTTGTGAAATGAGTGCTGGTGGTGGTGTTGGAATGGACATTCATTTGGACAGAGTTCCTACACGTCAAGAAAACATGTTGCCATATGAGATTTTACTTTCTGAATCACAAGAACGTATGTTAGTTGTGGTTCGTAAAGGTGAAGAAGCTGTTGTGAAAGCAATTTTCGACAAGTGGGATTTACACGCAGAGGAAATTGGAGTGGTAACTGATTCAGGAAGAGTTCGTTATTTCATGAACGGAGAAATGGTGGGAGATGTTCCAGCAGAATCTTTAGTTTTGGGTGGTGGAGCTCCTCAAAATCAACGTGAATATTCTGAACCAGCTTATTATCAAGAATACAAAAAATTTGATATCAATAACGTTCAACAGCCAGAAGATTTAAAAGAAGTTGCCTTATTTTTATTGCAACATCCAAATATCGCTTCTAAAAAATGGGTGTATGAGCAATATGATTCCATGGTTGGAACAAAAACAATGACAACAAATCGTCCTTCGGATGCTGGAATTGTGAATATTAAAGGTTCGAATCGTGCTTTAGCAATGACAGTTGACTGTAATTCACGTTATGTAAATGCAGATCCAGAAGTGGGTACAGCGATTGCCGTTTCAGAAGCAGCAAGAAATATTGTTTGTGCTGGTGGAAATCCAAGTGCAATCACAAACTGTTTGAATTTCGGAAATCCTTATAATCCAGAATCTTACTGGCAATTTGTTGGTGCTATTAAAGGGATGTCGAAAGCATGTTTGAAATTTGAAACACCAGTTACTGGAGGAAACGTTTCCTTCTACAACCAATCGGTGATTAATGGAGTTGAAATTCCAGTTTTCCCAACGCCAACAATTGGTATGATTGGTTTAGTGGATGATAAAAACAAAATCATGACCTTGGATTTCAAACAAAAAGGAGATTTAATTTTCATTTTGGGTGATTCCGTTGAAGATATTGCTTCTTCTGAATATTTGGCTTCTTTCCACAATATTGCAGCATCTCCAGCTCCACATTTTGATTTGGATAAAGAATTTGCTTTACAACAAACTGTAAAAGGTTTAATTCAAAACGAATTAATCAATGCGGCGCACGATTGTTCTGATGGTGGTTTGTTTATTACGTTAGCTGAAATGTCTTTCCCAAGAGGATTAGGTTTTGATATTGTAACTGATTCTGAAATTCGTGAAGATGCTTTCTTGTTTGGTGAAGCGCAATCTCGTGTTGTAATTACTGTTACCGAAGAACAAGAGCAAGATTTCATCGAATACATGTTGAATACGGATGTAAACTTCACACTTTTAGGTCATGTAACGAAAGGTAAATTCATGATTGACGAAGATCACTATGGTTTCTGTCATGAAGCGAAAGATATTTACGATTCGGCTTTGCAAACGTATTTGGAGAAGTAAGTTTTTCTGTATCGCAAAGTGAAATAAAGTCTACGTTGAACGCGCAAAGCCTTTCTTAAACAATATTTTAAGTTTGTTTTATTGCGATTATTTGTTAAAACAAACTCTGCGCACTTTGCGAGAAACTTTGTACTCTTTGCGTTACAATCATCAAAAAAAATTGTAACTTCGTCCTTCAATTCGAATTCATGTCAATAGAAGTAAAAAATCTCACAAAATTCTACGGCGAACAAGCTGCTGTAAACGATGTTTCATTTACCATTAATAAAGGTGAAATTGTTGGTTTTTTAGGCCCAAATGGAGCTGGGAAATCTACTACGATGAAAATCATTACAGGTTTTATTCCATCTACGAGTGGGGAAGTGAAAGTTTGTGGTTCGGTGGTAGATTTAGATAATCTAGAAACAAGAAAAAAAATTGGTTATTTGCCGGAAAACAATCCTTTGTATTTGGACATGTATGTGCGAGAATACTTGGAGTTTGTGGGTAAAATCTATAAAGTTCCCAACTTAAAACAGCGTGTGGATGAAATGATCAAACAAGTTGGTTTAGAAGTCGAACAAAACAAACAAATTGGCACTTTATCAAAAGGTTACCGTCAACGAGTTGGATTGGCGCAAGCGATTATTCACGATCCAGAAGTGTTGATTTTGGATGAGCCAACTTCCGGTCTGGATCCAAATCAACTGGTAGAAATTCGAGAATTGATTAAAGAGATTGGTAAATCTAAAACAGTAATGCTTTCTACGCACATCATGCAAGAAGTGAAAGCCATTTGTGATCGTGTCATCATAATCAAACGTGGAAATATTGTTGCAGATGATCTTCCTGAAAACTTACAAAACGAGGAAAACGTTCAAGTAGTTTACGTGGAGTTTGATAAAGCAATGACTAAAAATCAATTGAATAAAATCCCAGGAGTTTCTAAAATTCAATCACTGGAAAATGACAATACATGGTTGATTGAATCTACTTCAGATGAAGATTTACGTAAAACAATCGCTGCTTTCGCTCAGAAAAATGATTTGTTGACTTTGACTATTCGTAAAGAAGAAAAAACATTAGAAGAGGTGTTTAAGGAATTGACGAAATAATTTCCTATTTCCCCCTTTGGAGGGGGACAAAGGGGGAGGACTTTTTTTTATTAATAATTTAGAAACAAACAATTCCAAAACATTATCTTTTTAACGATACCTTTGTTCCGTGAAAAATTATTCTAAAAATTTCTGGCTAGCTTGTACATCTATGTTTTTGTTCATGACAAGCTTCAACTTGATCATTCCAGAATTAAATGATTTTATCACAAAATTAGGCGGAGCGGAGCAAAAAGGATTAATATTTGTCGTTTTTTCAATTTCAGCAGCACTTTCAAGACCTTTTTCAGGGAAATTAGCTGACTACATAGGA
>JBKCGI010000018.1:0-3231 GCA_046303515.1 Flavobacteriia bacterium
AAGCAATTGGTCCACAAAAAGCTGTAATCAAACCCGCAAAAAGTGAGGAAATTGTGATAATTAAAATACGCATTCCCTTGACGTTGAGACCTAATATTTGAGCATTTTTTTCTCCCAGAACCAATAAATTTAAAGGTTTTATGATTAAAAAAAGTGCGGACAATCCTACCGTAAACAAAATCGAGATAAAACCCAATTGATGAAAAGAAACTTGCTGTAGTGAACCAAAACTCCATAAAGTGAACGCTTTCAATTGATTGGCATTTGACGTTAATTGTAAAATCTGAACTAAGGCACTTGTAAATGCTCCCAACATCATTCCCACTAGTAATAATGAAACTTGAGATTTAATAAAAAAAGAGAAGAAAAGAATCAACAAACTGAAACATAATGCTCCTAGAAGGGCACTAAAAGTTACACCAATTTCAGTTGCGAAAAATCCAAAACCGCTCAATAAAGAAAGTGCTACAAATAAACTTGAACCCGAAGTAATTCCTAAAATGGATGGTCCAGCTAAGGGATTATTCAAAAAGGTTTGCAACAACAATCCAGCTAAGGCCAAACCTGAACCAGCTATAATCGCCATCACTGTTCTAGGGAAACGAATTTCTCTTAAAATAAGTTGTGTTTGATTATTTTCATCGTAGGAAAATAAAGCTGAGAAAAACTCCGAAATACTGTTCTCAAAACGACCGTTGTTTAGATGCAAGAAACTTGTAAATGCAAGTAAAATTAAAAGAATTACAAAAATTACTTTGTATTTTTTCGCCATTGAGTTAATTACTTATTTTTTTGTAAAAATAAAGATTCTTTTTGGATGTTTCATTTGGATGTAAAATTTGAATCAAATCTGATAGGACTTTTTGCGGTTCAACAGCGCTCATTTCCCAAAAATGATTCATGTTGTGTGAATAACAATAAATATTATTCGTTTTGAAAGCCTTTAAATACTTGTATTTTTCATTGGCAAGCAACAATTCTTTTTTTGATTTAAACCCTGGATTCACCCAAAATTCTGTTTGCTGGTAATTTTTCAAAACTTCCTCCATCGTGTAGGTTTGGCTACCTGTACCTAATTTATCTTTGCCTACGTAGGAACTTTTTGCCTTATCAAACAAATATGAATTATAGGAATTTCCAGAAGGCATATACCAATAATCTCCGATCATACATCCTGAAATTAAAGTAGGCTTAGATTTTATTTTTTTAGCCGATTTTTCTAGTTTAATAAATTCCTTTGCAATTTTTTTGAAATATTTTTCAGACTTATCTTGAGAATCGAACAAGCAAGCAAACACCTTAATCCATTCAGCTTTTCCTAAAGGATGGATTTCACGCCAATCGTAATTCGGAATACAAATAACCCCTAATTTATTCAACTTATCTTCATTTGTTGGAGGAGTTCCAAATCCAGAATAAGAAATAACTTTCCCTAATTTGGCTACTTCCTCTGGATTCATTTGACTGAAATCATTCACATTTTTGACCTTACCTGCCTTAAAACTTCTCTTAACAGTTTGATTATAGACATATTGAATGTTTGAAACGGCTGATATTTTATGCGATAAGCCCAATTTATCTAGCATACCAATATCTGTTCCATTTAAAGTAATGATGGATTGAATGGGCACTTGAATTGGAATATAATCTCCGCTTAATTTCACTTGAACTCCATTTTTCAACAAAGCGTATTTTTTTTCAATTTGCTTGGAATCTGGATTTATAATTTGAAGTTCAACAAAAATTTTATGGTCAATAATATTAAAATATTTAGCGTATTTACTCGAATATTCAATTTTCGTATCTTCTATTTTTTCCTGGCTATTCTGACACGCTACAAGTAAAATGATTAAGCAAAATCCAAAAATTTTCATGGTGCAAAAATAACTAAAATTGCTCTATTATCTCGTTTTAAGAATGAGAAAATGGAACTTAAAAATATAATGCTCACTAGATGAATTAACCGTTAAAAACACTTTTGTCTTTGATTATCAAAGTTTTAATCTTGGCTCCCCTACTTTCTTCGGCTGCTAGTTTGCTCTTAGCGCTTTTTGTTCAAATGCAAAACCAAGAGCTTCCGCCGCGGCGGACAAGACCGCTTTGTTTTTGCGTTTCACAATAAATCCCTAGTTCCCAAAGCTATTCGCCTACGCAAGGGTAGAAAGTCTTGATATTAGATTTAACCGTTAAAAACTTTTTTCTAACTGATTATTTGATAGTTACAGCTTGTGCCCCGGCGAAGCATTAAAGCTTTTTGAATGGAATGAGACTTTGAATTGTTAGCCTAAAGCAGAAGCTCTTTGGATGACAAATGAAAAGCGAAATGAAGAAAAAAACTTGATTGGGAAGACGGAAAAGGCAGCCAAAATATAAAAGATCTAACCGTTAAAAACTTTTTTAGACCTGAAAATCAGTTTACTAATACTTTCTTAAAATGTCCACATAATAAAAATCCAAAAAAACTTTCTAGATATGGAAAAAAGAAAATTCCTTTGAATTCCATTCCTTTTCAAATAAATGAGGATAATGTTTTTTCATTTCAGCATTCATCAAATCAATCGGAACATCTTCAAATTCGCCGTAAAAATGTTTGTATTCCATAAATTTTTGACCACCTTCAAATGCTTGAAACATAGAATCCGTTTCACCATCCCAGTCTAAAGGAGCTACACCTGAAATTCTGCAAATGCGTTTGTCAAAAGAAGGTGTACATTTTATCCATTTATGATCCAAAAACAATTCGACATACCCATGAAAAACGATTTCATCTTTTCGTAAGTAGGAAGTTAATTTCTCCACTCCAATATGATTCGTAACAATTGCAAAGCCTAAGCGCGAAGGTATTCCAAAATTTCTTGCACAGCTTGCTAACAAAATTGCCTTCTCCACACACCAAGCTCTCTTTTTATTTACAATTTGACTAGAAATTAATGCTTCTGTTCTTAAATCTAAATGATAAGGGTCGTATAAAAATGAATCTCGAACCTTGAAATATAACTTTAAGGCTATTTCTTTTTGAGATAAAATCGGATTAATATCATTAACGAAATTCTGAATTTCGCTTGAATTAAAATTTAAAAAAGAAGTTTCATTCAAATACTTTTGCATTATTTTGAATAATTTTTGGATTCTATAATTGCTTAAAAATACATTTCACTCAATCATTTTTACACTTTACATAATTTTTGAAAAACTTAAAAAAAAACGATTTAGCTTTGTCTCATAGTGATT
>JBKCGI010000019.1:0-6283 GCA_046303515.1 Flavobacteriia bacterium
CGATAAAAATATATAAACTTGTAAAATTAATGTAATTAAAAACATTTTTTTTTGTTACTTTACACCCAAAAAGTTATAATATGTTTAATTCAAAGTTTTTATTTGCAATTTGTTTAACGACATTTTCACTTGTTTCTTGTGGAGGAAATGAGGAAAATAATGATGGTGAAAAAGGGAAAGTTACTGCTGAGACTGAAAATAATTTTAACTCAGACGAGTTTGATTTTGTTTTACCACAGCCAATTTCCTTAGCCAAAGCATTTCAAGCGGCGGGACTATCCTATACAAATGGCGCGACAAATTCAGCTCAAAACAGTAAAAATTACCAAACTAAAATTAAACAATTGTTAAATCTTGGAGTTTATTCAACGGATTTAGCTTACAGTGCAATCAACGAAAAACCAAATGAAGCTCGTGAATATTTGAAAGTTATTCAAGAATTAGGAAGTGAAGTAGGTTTAAAGGCAGTTTTTTCTGACAAAAAAATCATTGAGAAGTTTGATAAAAACTTGGACAATATGGATGCCATTCAAGATTTAATTTTTGATATTCAGGAAAAAACAGAAGAATATATGGATGATAACGACATTCGTTATTTATCTGTGGTTCAGTTTTCTGGCGCATGGACAGAAGGAATGTATTTAGGAATTAAAGATATTGAGAAAAAACAAGATTCTAAAAACGAACTTGCAGTTACGATTGTTGACCAAATGAATATTTTAAAAAACATCATTAAAGGAATGAAATCATATCCAACTAAAGAGGAGGTTTTAAATGATGTTATCAAAAAAATGGAAGATATATTGAATACTTACAATAATTTTGAATCTGTAAAAAGTGCGAATGCAAGTTCAACATTTGTTTCTCCAAAATTAACAAAAGAGGAATTCAATAACATGTCTGGCAAAATCAAAGAATTAAGAAATTATATCGTTAAATAATTATAAGTATGAAAAATTGGTTCAAATCATTAGCTCTATTTACATTGACTATTTTCCTTTTCAGTAGTACTGTTGCGGACAATGGAAATTCTATGGAGGCACGTGTCAACACGTACAAGCATGAATGTAAACAAATGTTAAAGCCGGCTCGATATGAAGGTTCTAGAATTACCTATTATAGTTTGCAAAAAGAAGCAACTGTTAAAAGTGTAGAATCTTATTTAGTTCTAGATACAGAATACAAATTTGTGTTTAGTGGTAAAGAATGTACGACAAAAGTTGGTGTGAAAATTTACGATTCAGCTGATGCTAAAAAACGCGTAATGTTGAAAGAAATTAAAAATATTCAAGGAAAAAATATTAGTGTTTCAAGTAACGAATTACTTCCTGTTTTTAGAAAAAAAGTTTCAGCAACTGAACGCATGAAAACTGTAGTTGTAGAGTATACAATTGCTGGAGGGAAAACAAAACAAGAGGCAATCGTAATGGTTGTTGGTTATAAAGATTAAATTCTTATTTTTTAAAAAGTCTTTTTTGACTACAAAATGCTTGGTTTATGCTTTTGGTTTTTGTAGATAAAATTTCAGAAAGACTTATTTACACCTTTGATTTTATTTTCAAAGATCGGTCAATTTCGTACCGTTTCACGAATGATTGGTTGTATTTCGACCAAAGTGATTCTGCCAAATTTGTTTATTCTGAAAGGCATTCAGAGAGATATTTAAATATTTTGCCATCAACAGTTTTGTTTGATGAAGCAATTTTTAAATATGCACTTTCCAAAGATAAATTTTTTAATGAGGAATGTTTAGTTTTTGATAAAATTATAGATCCTTTTGCATCTATTTTTTATATTCTAAGTAATTACGAAGAATACATCGTTAAGCAAAGAGATGAGCATGAACGGTTTGAATCCAAAAACAGTTTATTAGTTAAATACAATTGGCTAGAAAAGGTAATATGTGATCGCATTTCTGAAGACATCATCACTTTTTTGGAAAATCAGTTAAGTGTTAATTTTAGCGCGCAAAAAATTCCCACAAAACTTATTCCCACTTTTGATATCGATAATACTTTCGCTTTCAAATGGAAAGATGGTTTAAAAAAACACCTTAGTTTTTGGCGTGATAAGCTGAAAAAAGATAAACTCAGATTAGAAGCTAGGAAAAAATTCGTTTCTGGTGAAGCAGACGATCCATATGATGGTTACGAAACAATCAAAGATTGTTGTAATGCAGGTTTTGATGTAAAAATATTTTGGTTGCTAGGTGAAAATGGGAAGTATGATAAAAATATTTCAGCAAATGATTTGAGACATCAAGAATTAATCAGGGAAATGTCGCATTTTGCGGAGATTGGCTTACATCCGAGTTACAACTCAAATTCAAGTATTTTCTATTTAAAAAAAGAAAAGGAAATTATTAATAAGATTTTAAAGAAAAAGATTTGTATTAGCAGACAGCATTTTTTAAAACTATCAATTCCTTACACCTATAAAACACTTATTTCTGAAGGGTTTACGGACGATTATTCGATGGGTTTTGCTGATGCACTTGGTTTTCGTTCAGGAACAGCAAGAAGTTTTCCGTTTTTTGATTTAAATCGTAATGAAACGACTACTTTTCAAATTCACCCCTTTGCTTATATGGACGGAACTTTAAATACGTATTTAAAATTATCACCAGAATTTGCCAAACAGAAAATTAGAACTTTGTTTGAGGAAGTAAAACAATTTGGAGGAGATTTTATTTTTATTTGGCACAATGAAACAATTACTAACTTTGGAGTTTGGAGAAATTGGAAATCCGTATTTGATTATACCTTAGCTTTAAAAAATGAAATTTAAGTTAGATACAGAAATTCCAGGATTTGATTGTAAAATCGAATATGGGAAACCTTTAATTTTTTTAGGAAGTTGTTTCTCCGATGAAATTTCTAAAAAGTTCAAATATGCTGGTTTTGATACTTTGTCAAATACCTTCGGAACAATTTTTCATCCAATTGCTTTGGCCCAAAACATTCAAAAAAGTTTAAATGATAGTATAGATTTTCCTGTTTTTGAGATCAATGATTCATTTTTTTCTTGGGATTGCTCAACAACTGTAAGTGCAAATTCTAAAGAGGAATTGGAAATTCTTCTTATTGAAAAGCAGAAAACCTTAAAAGATTATATACTTAATGCTTCTCATATTTTCATTACCCTTGGTTCTTCATTTGGATATCGTTTAGTTTCGAATAATAATTTGGTTGCAAATTGCCACAAGCAAAAGCAAAATTTTTTCCAAAAAGAATTGACGACAGTTGAGGAAATGGAAAAGCTTTGGGTAGAAACTTTAGACTTAATTTATGAAGTAAACCCAAAAATAAATATTGTTTTCACTGTCAGCCCTGTTCGCCATTCAAAAGATGGATTAGTTGAGAATAATCGAAGTAAAGCACGTTTATTTGAACTGATTTCACTTTTAGAACTAAAATTTCCTGTTTCTTATTTTCCTTCTTATGAAATCGTATTAGATGAATTGCGAGATTATCGTTTTTTTAAGGAAGACATGATTCATCCAAATCAACTAGCAATTGATTTTATTTGGGAAAAAATTGAAGGGAGTTTTTTTGATTCGGAAACTCAAAAAGTAATTGCTAAGGTATTTGAATTGAGAAAATTAAGCGAACACATTGTGCAAACAAATAATCTTTCTGAAAGGCAAAAATTTGAAGAAAATCGCCAATCAAAAATTCAAGATTTTATTGAAAAAAATAGTGTTATTCATTGGTGAAAAAACTTGCATGATTTTTGGTTTCTTCCCGTAAACTGAATTTTATGTTAAAGAAATTATTTTTTTTCAGCTCACTTTTAATATTTGGTACTGCTTGCCAAAAGCAATATTCGGGCTATTGTATTAGCGGCTCATCTCCAAGTGATTATCAGGTTTTGGAGTTTGTTGAGAGTGCCACAACTCAAAATCGGGCAGAGCGAAAAGTTGAAAAAGTTTTGAATGAAAAATTTCCAACGAACGGAAGTTGGAGCTGTGATGTTAAATGAATATGAAGGAATATTTAACTTTAAAACAGTTCTTTACATTTCGAAATTATTGCTACCTTTGTACTTTCAAACCAAAAAATCTATTTAGATGAAGAACAAAGTTTTCATTGTACCTCACGACTTTACATCCGTTGCAGATAATGCCTTAAATCATGCTCTAGCAACTGCGAAAATTGTTTCTGGAAGAATTTTTTTATTGCATGTTGTAGCAAAAGACAAAGAAATTAAGGATGCTGAACAAAAATTAGCTGATTTGATAGCCGCTTTAGATACAACAATTGATATTGATGCTTTTGTAAGAGTGGGAAATATTTTTGAGGATATAGGTGAATTTGCTTCTGAACATCATGCTGATTTGATTTTTATGGGTACTCATGGTCGTCATGGATGGCAGCATATTACTGGAAGTCACGCCTTGAAAGTTATTACGCAATCGACTGTTCCATTTATTGTAGTGCAAGAAAAAGGGATTAAAGAAACTGGTTACGATGATATCGTAGTTCCATTGGATTTGAATAAAGAGACGAAACAAAAATTGGCTTATGTTGCTAATATAGCAATTTATTTTAAGTCAAAAGTTCACGTAATTACGCCTGATGAAACGGATGAATATTTGAGACATCAAGTGAAAGCAAATATTCAATTTGCGGTAAGATTCTTTAAAGAAAGAAACATTGAAATCACGACTAAAGTTGCTCCAAAAAGTGGGTTTGACAAAGAAGTTGTGAAACATGCCGTTGCTCTAGATGCAGATTTAATTGCAATTATGAATTTGAATCGCAACAATTTATTTGGGGTGATTACAGCAAATTACGAGCAATATATTATAACAAATGATGCGCAGATTCCAACTTTGATTGTTAATCCAATCGAAAGTCCATACGGATCTAGTGTTTTGTTTGGATAAAATACATATTCAACATTTTGAACCGTCATTAAGAATATTAGTGACGGTTTTTTTATTTTTAAGTTTTTGGTAAATGTTTATTGAATCATTTATATTTGCCAGATAACTGGAATATCTTTATTCGGATTAAGTCCCAAATCATTTCAAAACTATGTTTTAGTAAATGAATACTTGAATTCTCCTGATTTCTTAATTTTACAGGAAGTCTTTTAATCGAATAGTTTTTTCGCACAGCCATTGATAAAATTTCTACATCAAAAGCAAAACCATTTATTCTAGATTTTTGAAACAAGGAAACTGCCACATCTTTTTTAAACCCTTTCATTCCACATTGTGTATCAAATCGACCCCCTAAGATAAATTTATCAACACACCAGGCAAAAATTTCGCTTGCTCTTTTTCTTTTTTTTGAAATTTCCATAAAATAAATGGATGCATCTAATAATCTATCGCCCACAACTAAATCAATATTTGAATTTCGAAGATTTTCTAAAAACAATTCAAAGCAAGAGTATTCAAAAGGAATATCGACATCCGTGAATATTATATATTTACCTTTCGAATTTAATACACCTTTTTTGACAGCCGCGCCTTTCCCTAAATTTTGCTCGTTTCTGAGAAAAATTAATTGATTTTGTAAACAAAAATTTTCTATTACTTTAAAGTCACTTGAACCGTCGTCAACTACAATTATCTCATGACTTAGTTTCATTTCTGCAAGAAACAAGATAAATTCAGGCAAGTTCTTTAATAGACTTTGAGAACCATTGTATGAAGGTATTATAATACTAAATTCCATATTGATTTTCAAATATTATCTAAAGGAAATTAAACCTATTTAGATTCATAAACTCTGTTGTTGAAAAATAATGTTGATTCATTTATTTTTTTGTAAATATCGACATTTCTTGGTTTAATTAAAACGTTTCTAACTTTTAGTAAAGATTTAGGGTCTGTAATGTGTTTATTCCACATATATATTTTAAGCGAATCTAAATCATTTGGTAAATTCATATCAAACTGAATAAGAGCAGATTTTCCATCGATGATTTGGATTTTTTCATAAAAGCTAAAAAAATCATACTGAATTACCTTTTGAGCTTTATTAAAATACGTAATTTCTACGAAAGTCCTTGGAATAAGTTCTTCTGTGAAGTTGTCTACCCAAAATAAGAGTTCATATTTTTTTTCTTTATTCGATTGAATCGAAAATTCACCAATTTTTTTATAGTTAAAAATTTCATTAAAGGTAAAACGAGTATCTAATTTATTTATTTTATTTCGTGGATTTAATTTACTGTAAATTACTTCATAACTGGTATCACTAATGTTAAAATTATTATTTAAATACCATTTTTTGCTTCGAGTTTCTTTTTCGATTTTGCTAAATAAAGA
>JBKCGI010000020.1:0-5316 GCA_046303515.1 Flavobacteriia bacterium
GAAAGTTTCAACATCGAGATTTGATATTTCTGAAAGCGGTTTTTGAGCATAAAATCGCAGAAAAGTTGCCAAAGCATCGGCATACGTTTTTATCGTATTTTCACTGTATCGATTGGCACTCAGGTAGTTTTTGAATTTCAAAAGTGCATCTTTGTGTAAGTCATTTAAATCAGCAAGTAGCTGATGAGGTTTTGCAATTTGTGCTGTTTCTTCCTTTGTCTTTAAACTGGAATAATCAATCCAAATTTTTCCACGTAACACTTGAAACAATTGACTTTTGATTTTTGTTTCAAAAGGTAAAATCCACGCTTTTTGTGAATTGCTCCAACGTATTTGAGGAAAATTATCTTTTAATATTGCTTGTATTTCAGGATTTCGCACAAAATAAAGCGCATATTTTGTTTCCTCCCGATAAAGGATAGATTTTAGTTGTAAACGTTGCATTTTTTAGGTTTTGTTGACCGAATTTAAGTAAAAGAACTAACTTTTGCAAGTTTCAGATCCTTTTTTAGACCTAAAATTATCATTTCAACAAAAATACCCGCGCCCCGGCGGAAACGGAAAGCGTGATGCAGTGAAATTGACAGCTGCACGAAGGTTCACAGCGACTTCAGAAGCTCGTGAGCGGAGTAGGGCAGCGTAAAATTTTACAAATCAGCTTGAAGGTGCAGACGGAAAACTTGTCTTTTTCCTGAAGGAAGGCGCCATTAAAAGACATTAGACTTAAGACATTAGACTTAAGATATTAGACAGGAGACTTAGGACAGGAGACATTAGACCTGAAATTTCAGGCACAAAAAAAAGCCAAACATTGCTGCTTGGCTTCTTGGAAAAAAATTAAATATATTAGATAACTTTTACGTTTACTGCGTTTAATCCTTTTTTACCGTCTTGTAATTCAAACTCAACTGTGTCACCCTCACGGATTTCGTCAATTAAACCAGAAATGTGTACAAAATGGTCTTTACTTGTTCCTTCTTCACTAATAAAACCAAAACCTTTAGCTTCGTTGAAGAATTTTACTGTTCCTTTATTCATCTTAAATGTATTATAATATTCATCAAAGGTACGACAATAAATGGATAAAAGTACTTTTTATGAAATTAATTGAAAAATAAATGGTTTAGGATATATTTTTTAAACACATAGCGACATAGTTTTTGGGATTTTTATAACGCACATGGTCCAAAGTTTATCGCAAAGGGCGCAAAGTATACCGCCGAGATTGCAAAGATTTTTTTGAAGTGCTGGGTGCTTTAAGAGTTGAGAGTGGTAGCAATAAATTTCATTTTGAACCATATACTTTATTTTAAGAATCTTAAGTGTCCTCAGTTTCTCAGTGGTAAAAAACGAATATAATGGTGGTGTTTTTTTATCGCAGAGTGCGCAAAGTGTACCGCCGAGAATGCAAAGGTTGTTTTATGTGCTGTGTGTTCTAAGAGTTGAGAGTGGTAGCAATAAATTTCATTTTGAACCATATACTTTATTTTAAGAATCTTAAGTGTCCTCAGTTTCTCAGTGGTAAAAAACGAATATAATGGTGGTTTTGTTTTATCGCAGAGTGCGCAAAGTGTACCGCCGAGAATTCAAAGGATGTTTAATGTGCTGTGAGTTTTAAGAACGCAGAGAGGTAGCAATAAAATTCATTTTAAACCTTAATCTTTATTTTAAGAATCTTAAGTTTTCTAAGCTTCTCAGTGGTAAAAAACGAATATATTGGTGGTATTTTTTTATTGCAGAGTGCGCAAAGTGTACCGCCGAGAATGCAAAGATTTTTTTTAAGTGCTGGGTGTTTTAAGGGCGTGAAGCTGTAGTGACTAAATTGATTGTGAAACTTAAAGTTTTTTATAGAGAGCATTGTTAATCTTACAGGCATCTACTTTTTTGTCCCAGGACCTTTTGAAGTATTGTTCTAGTCAATAAAAATCTATGCGCCTATGTGTTAAAGAAAAATGAATTAAGTTTATGCTCAGGCCAAAAACTAACTATTCAAATACCAAATGGCTCCATTTAGGATCGATGCAAAACTTACCCACAATAAATACGGAATTTGCAAATATGCAGCCGTTTTATTTAGTTTTCTGAAAAGTAGAATCATACTTAAAATACTGATCCAAATTAAAATGATTTCTACAAAAGCTAAACCTAACAATTGAAATTTGAAAAAGAGAAAACTCCAGATGAAATTTAAAGTTAATTGCAAGCCAAAAATCAATAAAGCATTGGTTTTTAGTTTGCTTTTTGGTTTTTGAATGATCATGTACAAGGAAACTCCCATTAATAAATAGAGGAATGACCAAACTGGACCAAACAAGTAATTGGGTGGATTGAAACTCGGTTTTTGGATAGTGAGGTACCAATCATTCACACCACTTGCAGTAGCGATTCCGCCTAATGCGCCAATGAGCAAAGGAATTAGAATACATAAAATTAATAGGAAGGCTTTTTTCATAATAAAGATAACAAATTAGTTTTTAAATTGTTTGATTGCAAAACAATGAACCCCGTATTTAATTTACCTCACTTTAAATCCTCTACTAGTAACTAAATTATCCTGTTTAGAGGATGCTTTATCTAAGGAAAAAGAAAAGGTACTTCCCAACCCAACTGAACTTCTAACGTTTATGCGTTGATTGTGTGCTTCCACAATATGTTTAGCTATGGCTAATCCAAGTCCAGAACCACCTTCATTGCGTGTTCTACTTTTCTCGACACGATAGAAACGTTCGAAAATACGTGGTAAATTCTGTTCATCAATTCCTGGTCCATCGTCTGAGATTTCAACCAAAATCAAATCATTCATCTCAAAAAAACGAGCTGTTGTAGTTCCATCCACATTACCATAATAAATAGAATTTGCAATAAGGTTGGTTAAAACTTGGGCAATTTTAGTTTTGTCTGCCTTAACCATCAAACTTTGAAAATCTTTTGAAAATCGAAGTGTTACATTTTTATCTTTAGCTTGTAAAGCTAAGGTGTCGAAGATTTCTTGAACTAATTTTTTGATGTCAAAATTTTCAATATCTAGTTTCAATCCATTTACTTCCATCTTTGTAATAGCGTCCAAATCTTCCAATAAATTCACCATCCGGTCAATGGAAGTAGAAGCTCTTTCTAAAAACAAGCGATTTACATTTTCGTCTTCTAAACCACCGTCTAAAAGTGTTAAAATATAACCTTGAATAGAGAATACAGGTGTTTTTAATTCATGAGCAAGATTTCCTAAAAATTCACGTCTAAATTCTTCTTGTTCTTTTAGCTTTAAGATTTCAGTATTGCGATCTTCAACCCAATTTTTGGCATCCAATTCCACTTTTTCAAAAACATCTTCAGTTA
The DNA here is from genome assembly GCA_046303515.1 of Flavobacteriia bacterium. Classification (GTDB taxonomy): domain Bacteria; phylum Bacteroidota; class Bacteroidia; order Flavobacteriales_D; family Crocinitomicaceae; genus M2408. The sequence goes on from JBKCGI010000020.1 coordinate 3,337, forward strand.
ATTTGAAAGGTTCAATTTTGGTATTTACAAATTTTCCTTTTCGAATAGATCGATAAAGAACTTTCAAACGTTCGTTAATGAATTTTTCTACGAAAAAATAAAAAATTCCGAAAGAAGCCAAACCCAAAACAATAGGTAAAGTAAAAATTACCCATAATGGAAAATTCACAAATTGCATTTCCAAAATGAACATGATAATCGATGTAAGCGCCACTATGATTGCACTTCCACCGAAAATTAAGAATACAGGCTTACTATTTTTCACTATTTTATTTCCTTTTGATTTTCAATTTTAATTTTTGCAGCCACCATTGCGGCATGCAACCTCTTTTCTAATTCTTTTTTAGGGGGTAATTCCGTCCAATATTCAGCCACCATAATCCCATCTTTATGCATTTCTAGTAATTCGATTTGTTCTTTGTTAGTCTCAGCACACAAAATCAAACCAACAGGTTGTTCTTCGCCTTCTTGTTTTTCAAACTTGTCTAACCATTTTAAATACAATTCCATTTGACCTTTGAACTTTGCTTGAAATTTTCCAATTTTTAATTCGATAGCAACTAATCGTTTGAGTTTTCTATGATAAAATAACAAATCAAGATAAAAATCTTCTCCGTCGATAATCATCCTTTTTTGCCTTTCAACAAATGTAAATCCTTTACCTAATTCCATTATGAAATTTTCTAATTCTTTCAAAATAGAATTTTCTAAATCATATTCTAAATAACCTGAATTAAGTTCCAGGAAATCAAAAAAGTAAGGATCCTTAAATACTGAAGTGGAATCATTTTTCGTTAAAGGAAATTGAGATTTTGCTATTTCTGACCTCTCAAATGACTTTAATTCAATTTGTTTTTTAAGTTCTCTTACACTCCAAATTTCTTCTTTTACTTTATCAGCATAATAGGACTGAGCTTCATTGTTTTTTAGAGGTAAAAGTTTTAAGAAATGTGACCAAGACAAATGTCGTGACAGTGTAACGACTTTATCATATTCGTTAAATTTACTAGAAAATTGCAGCATTCGTCGTAAATTTTTTTCTTCAAAGTTTCGTCCAAATTTTACTTCTAATTGTCGTGACAAGGTAACGATAATTGATTTCCCATAATCAGCTCTTTTATTATCTAAAATAAATGTATTTATCTTAAATCCAATTTCCCAAAACAAAAGGATAAGAGAACTGTTTGTCGATCGTACTATTTTAGATTTGGTTTGCTCAATTAATGCAATTAAATCATTGAAAAGAATTTCTTCGTTGTTGTTAGGCAAAATTTTCATTACCCAAACTTACAAATAATTTTTTATACAATTGTTAGCCATAGCAAAGTTTTTGTAAATCACCAAAGCAAAAACATTTAAAAAAAATTAAAGAGTTAATAATTTTATTTTTCACTATTCACAAATGTATATCCAACGCCTTTTATAGTGCGAATATAATCATCTCCTAGCTTTTCTCGTAATTTTCTGATGTGAACATCAATAGTTCTTTCTCCAACAATGGTTTCATTTCCCCAAACTCTATTCAAAATTTCATCTCTATTGAAGACTTTTCCTGGTTTAGAAATCAAAAATTCAAGTAACTCAAATTCTTTTTTTGGTAAGATAATTTGTTCGTCGTTTCTCTCTACAATGAACTTTTCTCTATTTATGACAATGCCGTTAATTTCTGGCTGATCATTTTGTTTAGCACCGTAATTTAATCGTCGCAATAAAGCTTCAATACGACTCATCAGTAATCTTGGTCGAATAGGTTTTGTAATGTAATCATCCGCACCAGCTTCAAATCCAGCAACTTGTGAGTAATCTTCACTTCTAGATGTCAGAAAAGCTATAATAGGGACATAATTTTTATCATGCTCACGAATCAATTGACATGCTTCAATTCCATCCATGATAGGCATCATTAAGTCTAATAATATTAAATCAGGTTTTAAACGATGAGCCATTTCAACACCTTCTTGACCATTTGATGCAGAATAA
>JBKCGI010000021.1:0-4028 GCA_046303515.1 Flavobacteriia bacterium
TTTATAACCTGCATTCCAAGTGAACTTATGTCCTGTTTTAAGCGCTTACAACATTTCGAATACTAAAGCAGAATTGGTTTCCCCTTGATACAAAATGGAAATGTAGGAAAATTGGGCTTGAAAACTACCTTTTTTTAGTTGATTGTATTTTAGTTGCATGCCATATTCATTGATGAACGCTTGTTCTCCAGCAACATTTTTCTTTTCTTGGTAACGGTAATTCAACGCAAAACGAAAAGTGGTATTTGGTTGAAATATAAACGTGGGTTTGATTAAGGAATAACGAATGTCAAAATTCCTTCCAGTCGTATAATCTGCTTGCGCTATTTTTTGTCCTTGTTGAAGACTTCCTTCTAAACTGAATTTTTTCTTCACATTTAAACGAAAATTTAATTCGTTTGATTGATTCAGTCTTGCGTCAAAGCCTGTAGCTAACAAGGTTTTACTTTGATTCAATTGAAACGTATAATCAGCAGCAAAAACAGCACTCAATCGATTAAAGAAAAGGTTATTTCTAATCGTAGAACTTGAACTAATCAACGCTGAATCGCGAATGTCTCCTTGGAATGGGTTTAATACTTGTTGTACATCAAAATCCATTGTTTTTCGTTGAATTCGAAGTCTGCCTTGATTTGAGAATCGGCTCATGAATTTTAAAAAGCCCTTTTTAGTTGCCCATAATTTTTCTGGTTTAAAGAAAAAGCTCTGATTAAACTCTGTGGAATACGTTTTGACATATTCATTACTTGGTGTAAACACGCGAATGTAACTAGCTTGGTCCACAAATTGAGCGATTTCAAATTCATTTAAGTCTTTTATTCCGTCTTCGTCGTAGTCAATCCATGTATAAACTCCTTGTCCATCATTCACTTGAACATAGATGAAATCACGTTTTAATTCTAAGCCACTTCCTACCTCATAAAATGTATTCCAAGTTAAGGCAGAATTCCATAATTTTTGGTCATAATCAATTCTTCCGAGCAAGGTGTTTTCTGGCTTGTCCGAAATTAAATTACTATCGGCGATGCTAAGTTCACGGTAATTGAGAATTAAATTAATTTTTTGATTTTTACTTCTTGTTAGCAATAAATCGACTCCAGCAGTTCGAGCTTTTGCAGCTTTCGATAACCGTGTTGAATCTGAACGCATATCTAAACGCTCTCTGTAAAATAATTTGTAGTTAAATTTACTCGAGTCAACATTCGCATAGGAAAACTCTTTGTCGTAAAAAAGGTAACTATTTGTTTTTAAAGTTGATGAAAGTTGAAAGGTATTGCGTTCAAAATCATCTTTATAGCTTAGTTTTGTGCGTTTAAATTTTCGACTTAATTGAACTTTGTGTCTTAAGAATTGATTATCTTCAGTCGAAGAACTTTTCAATAATGCTGCGTTCCAGTTTGCGCTCCATTTTTTAGTGTTCCATTTGCCATAGAGCCTCGATTTTATACCATTAAAGTCAGTGCCAATTGAATAGTAGGAAAATTCAAGTCCCAAATTTCCTTTTTTAATGTGCTCAAATTCAGCAGATAGCGCAGATAACAACTGTTGACCTTGATAATTTTTAGTGCGCGTATTCCAATCTCGATCAAATTCAACAGCCCTGTATTGTTCAATAGGTGAAAAATGGGTGCTAAGGTATTCCAATTCTGTTTTTTGTCTGAATTTCCATTGAAACACACTATCTTTTTTAGCAAATGGAACTTCGTAAATTGATTTCACATGTTGACTGAAACCTGCATCATCTTTACTGTCTTTTGAGGAGTAACTATTGATATCATTGACGGAATAGGCCGATTCTGCTTCAATCGAAAATTTAGGAGAAAATCGATATTTAAAGCCTGAACTTAAAAATTGTTTTTGTTTTGGTGTGAACAAAATTTTTGCAGGTTCATAATTACCTTGAGGAATACCTCCAACTGGAGCAACCCAACGAAAAATTTTACCCAACGCATTTGATTCATCCAATATATAATTTCCTTTAAAATCTTCCACAAACGTAAAACTAGCTCGGTAAAGTGCAGAATCTGGATTGATTGAAAAAACCAATACACTATCAATTCCTAATGAATCGATTAATTTGTACATGTTTTGATTTTCGGTAAAACCGATGCTGTCAATACTGTTTGTTCTTGCAAGGAGTAAAGAGTCACCGATATCACTTAACAAGAGTTTGTCGGCTGTACTTAAATCTTGTTGGATGGTTTGATTTTTAGCATCTTGCTCAGAGTACGTGTGTAGCCAAAAGTCCATTTTTTTTGACGAATAATCAAGGGATGTTTGGACAAGTGAACGCGCATAGTTGAGGTCTGAATATTGAAATTCAACAACTATTCGGATGTCTTTGGTTATGAAATTTTTAGCGGTAAAAATGACTTCAGCTGTGTTGTAATCAATAGTATAATCAAATTCCTGACCTCTTTCTAATAATTTCCCATCAATATACACACGTTCTGTTCCCGAAAGAATGACAATAAATGGTTCGTTTTCATTTCCTCTTAAACGGTAAGGGCCTTGGTTTCCTTCCACTCCTTGAATGATTTGTCTGGCAAATTTTCCTTTCGATAAAGCGGCGCTTCCTTGAATTTTCCATTTTTTATCTTTGCTTGGATTCCAGCTGTATTCGCCATTGATTCCTTGGGCTCTTTTTTTATAATTTAAAAAATAACCACTTGGTCGTGACAGCCAAAAATCTCCAGCAATTAATTTAAATTGATCATTGTAAATTTGAATAAAAACTTGGTCAAATTCTTGAAGTTTATTTGTATTCCCTTGAGGTTGAATCGGTAAGTTGTCATCGGTTACAGAGGCAAGAATTTTTAAATTTGGTGCTAAATCTCCAATTAATTCAAGGTTTAATGATGAGTTGATGGACAAATCTTGATTGTTTCCAAATGCAATACCGCGTGAAATACTTCCTTTTTTTTGGATTGCAGATGTGCCAAAAATATCGTCATAGGTTGTAATTCCTTTTGTTTTATAGCGATTGATGTCTCCTTTAGCAGCTGAATAAATGATGGATGTGTCTCTTAATTTTAGTTCTTGATGAAGTTGCATGCGAAACGTTCTATAATAGATTACAACAGAATCCCCACAACTTGAGAGTACTATAATCGAATTATCGAGCTGACTAAAACTGAAGCTTTCGGAGTTTAATGCTTCTCCATTACAATTCACTTTTATGGATGGTTCATAAACCGTAAAGCTGTCTAAAAGTACTTTTTTACCAACAGGTATTGTTCGTTGGTAAAGTGTATTATCCTGTGCATGTAGATGATGCAAGGCTAAACAGGTAAAAAAAATACTTAATAGAAAACGCATAAATTCATCACTAAAATACAACGTTCTTTTCGATGATTTAGTTTTTAAATGGGATAAAATCGTTTATTCAAAATTAAAGGTACAAAAAAAGGCCGGTAAAACCGACCTTCTCTGTAATTCAAGAAAATTTATTTTTTCATTTTCAGGCTTAACTTAAAAGCAATTTTAGTATCAGTGTGTTGATCAGCTGGATCATTTGGAGCAGCTTTAAAACCATTCATACTTGTTTCAGCAAAATCTACTTCAAACGTACCTTCTGCATTAAAATTAGTTTCAGTTTTGTTCATCTTCACTGGCATAACAGCTTTGATTTTTTTGCCAACGACATCAATCGTAGCTTTCATTTCCTTGTCCGTTACTTCGTCGATTGTAACTTTTGCTTTCGAAAATTTACCTGTGTTGAAGAAGTCTGGACCGTTCAAATGTGTTTCTAGGTATTGTTTTTCTTCACCTTGTCCATCCGTGTTCACGATAGTTTTCATATCAACTGTAAAGGATCCCTTTACGAATTCTTCACCTTTGAAAGTCATTTCACCATCAGAAACAGCTACTGTTCCTGAGTGAGTGTGACCATCTGCTACGTATTTTCCTGTCCATTCCAAAGAAGTTCCTTTGTCAAGTTTGTAAGTGATTTCTTTTGCTTCTTCAGAACAAGAAGTAAACAGCAAACTTGCAGCTGCAATAATAGAGAATGTTAATTTTTTCATGCT